>NZ_JBLYZI010000013.1:0-80427 GCF_057680865.1 Endozoicomonas sp. Z74 | reverse complement strand
TCTGTGAAATATGAGTGGCTCTATTTAAACGAATTCAGAACGGTAGCCGAGCTGTACCAAGGGCTGGAAAAATACTTCCAGTTCTACAATACTGAAAGGCTACATCAATCACTGAACTATAAAACACCTCAGGCAATACACTTTGGCTGAGGACTTCAACAACAGTCGGAACATAACTTAAAAAGTGGATCTTGTGGTCTAGACAATGGGGTCCACCATAATAGGGCCATCCCATTCTCCGGATGTGTTAACAACACTCAGCGAGCTATCGACAGAGGCTGTTAATGTCAGTGTATGTACTGCTGCGTTGGCAGAAAATGATAAGAAGATGGAGAAAACTGTCAATAGAAAGCTACTGATCTGTTTTTTCATTTGGTATCCCCTTTTTTGAGGTTGATTTAAAACAAAAGTGCTATTAGGTCTCCATGACCTTTTCTAATGTTTTGCTCCTTGACAAAAACTTTACTAAAGCAATGCTTGTTATCACAATAATCAGTAATGCTTAAGTTTTTGAATAAAAAATAGGTATATCTATTTAGAAAGGGTGATGGTAAATAAACGGGTTGATCAGGGAAACTGAATGTATATCAATGAGTTGCGCGGTCTGGAGAGACTTTTTTTTAATTGAGGTCGAGAAAAAAAGGATTGTGTCTTTTATTTTTCTTATGTTTCTGTGTGTATCTAAAAACGGTGTTTAATGTAACAAAATAGGGTTGGTATTCAATAATGGAAATTTTAAAAAACACACCTGTGTTATTTAGTCCTGCGCTTCACTTCTTTCAGCAGCAACTGGCACGGCGCTCAAAAGCATTACAACCGATGGTGGCTATTAAGCATTTCGAAGCACTACGGTGCCAGTACCGTGAATCCGGCCAGTACGTTACCTTTTCTGCTGGTTTTTTTTCTCCTCCGGAGACTGAAACATCAGATAAAGCTCCATCAATACCTCGGGAATCTGGCTGCACATATCTTCAGTGAGTTTATGATCCCTGCGGATTTCCATAAAGTCCGGCTCTTCATCAAACAGACCGGATGCCAGCATGACCGGGAGAAGGAGTTCACACACTTCCTGTTCATTGCTGGCAAACCAGGCATCTTCATCCAGAAAGTGAGCCACCATAAAGCCGGTACACCAGTTGGCCAGGGCATCGTCATCATGATCTTCCAGCTCGGCTTCACAGGACAGGGAGAAGCCCTCTTCCTCATCATTAAAGGCCCGGTCGATATCGGTTTGAACCAGAGTAATCAGGCGGTTTAACTCTCCAGCCTGTGCCGGTGTGAGATCCGGGGAGCCATCAAAAATCTGTTCATTGCGCTGTTGCTCTGACAGGTCAACAGGGCAGATCGACAGTGCCGTGAGGAAGCCATGCACACCGTTAAAATCCAGTGTTCCTTCATTTTTTTCAGAAAAGGGAGCGAGCAGGGCTTCCAGTGAAGCGCGTGTATTGGGCATGGGTGGATCCTGAGTAAACGGAAGCGGGATTTTACTCTGGCTTGGGAGCTGGGAAAAGCTTATGTCCACAGAATCGGGTTACCTTCGCCCTTTTCGCCGGGTGTATCGATAAATAAGCAGCGACAGTCCGCTGAACAGCAGCAGGGCGAGACTGGACTGTAGGCGTTCCCGGTTTTCTTTATTGTGCTCCTCACTGATCCGTTCCATGCTGAGCAGGGGGAAGCCTTCCACCTCTAGCTGCCAGAAACGCAGTATGATTTTACGGCCTGTGTCCAGTTCCGGGGCAAGGTGAACATTCACTTCTGTGCCGGTCGTCAGTTGCTCAAAAGCGGATGAAATAGGGCGGGTACTGGTAAAGCAGTAAATAGACTGCGGTGAGGGCAGCTGTGGGGAACGAAGGCATAACCGGTATTGATCAATACACCGGTGCGCAAAGCCTCTGCCGGTGCAGTTGCGCCACTGTTCTAACTGGCTGTCCTTGATATTGACCTGGTAGAGCCGGGTTTCAGAAAACCGGGGGGGACCAGGGGTTTTTATCCAGGTGATGAAGTAACCGATGGCCAGGCCACCGAAAAAAAGCGCGCTGATGAAACTGGCCAGTTGTATAGCAAGACGAGTGTTGTTTTTCTGGGCCTGATAGGGGTGCATTGACTGTATCGGTCTGCTTGCCATGGATTTTCTGAGTGCTGCAAACCGAGTCCGGAATTGTTGCTTCGTGTTGCAGGTGGCGGCCACCATTGTATATGACTATCGGGATGCAATCGACAGCCTGACTCCTTTATACTAACCATTTAACCCTGCTGATTTCTGGTTGTTGATGTCTGATCCGGCTCTGGATATTTTAAAGAACACCTTTGGTTATGAGTCTTTCCGCGGCTTTCAGGCAGAGGTTATTGATGAAGTGGCTTCTGGTCGTGATGCTCTGGTTTTGATGCCCACAGGCGGTGGGAAGTCGCTCTGCTACCAGCTGCCTGCGCTTATCCGGGGAGGGACGGCAGTTGTCGTTTCTCCTCTGATTGCCCTGATGGATGATCAGATCAACAGCCTTCGGCAACTGGGGATAAGGGCGGAGTGTCTGCATTCCGGGGTGATGCCGGATGACCGGATGCAAATAGAGAGGGAGCTGCTGCTGGGCGACATCGATCTGCTTTATGTGGCTCCGGAGCGGCTGCTGACGGAATCCATGCAGCGGTTGCTGGACCGGGTTCAGGTTGCCCTGTTTGCTATTGATGAAGCCCATTGTGTTTCCCAGTGGGGCCACGATTTTCGTCCTGAATACCTGCAGTTATCCTGTCTGCAAACCCGTTACCCCGATGTGCCCCGAATTGCCCTGACCGCCACCGCAGACCTCAGAACCCGTGGAGAGATTGTTGAGCGCCTTGGCCTGGACAATGCCCGGGTTTTTATCGACAGCTTTAACCGTCCCAATATTTTTTACCGGATCAGCCAGAAAAAACAGGGACGGCAGCAGCTGTTGAACTTTCTTCGAAAGGAACACCCGGAGGACTCGGGCATTGTCTACTGCCTGTCCCGGAAAAAGGTTGAGCAGACCGCCCAGTGGCTTTGTCAGGCCGGGAGAAAAGCGCTGCCCTATCATGCGGGAATGCCTGCCCAGGAGCGTAAAGCCAATCAGCACCGCTTCATTGTCGAAGAGGGGGTGATTATTGTCGCCACCATTGCCTTTGGCATGGGCATTGATAAGCCGGATGTCCGTTTTGTGGCTCACCTGGATTTACCGAGAAGCATTGAGGCCTATTACCAGGAGACGGGACGTGCCGGGCGCGATGGCCTGCCCGCAACAGCCTGGATGGTGTATGGATTACAGGATGTAGTGCTGTTACGGCAACTGCAGTCCCGCTCTACCGCCAGTCATCAGATCCAGCAGATTGAGAAACAGAAGCTGGAAGCCATGCTGGCTTTATGTGAGGTCACCGGCTGCCGTCGTCAGGTACTGCTCAACTATTTTGATGAACCTCTGGATTCATCCTGTGGCCACTGTGATCTCTGCCTGGAACCCGCAGAAGTGTGGGATGGCACCGAAGCCTCCAGAAAAGCGTTGTCGTGTATTTATCGCAGTGGCCAGGGCTTTGGCGTCAATCATCTGGTGGATATTCTGCTGGGGAAATCCAGTGAAAAGGTAAAACGGTTCGGTCATCACCGGTTAAGCACTTTTGGCATTGGACAGGAGCTGGATCAGTCTGGCTGGCGATCAGTGTTCCGGCAGCTGGTGGCAAGGGGGTATGTCAGTGTGGATCTGGAAGGGCACGGGGTGCTCAAGCTCAATGACCATTGCCGTCCATTGTTGAGAGGGAATGAACAGATTCAGCTTCGTCGGGACCGTTATGAGCAGGCTCAGCAGTACCGTGAGGTGGGGCGTCTGGTAGTGGCTGATGGGGATCGTGAATTATGGGATCAACTGCGGCAGTTGCGCCGGAAGCTTGCTGACGATCAGGGCGTGCCGGCCTATGTGATTGTCAATGACCGGACCCTTATGGAAATTCTGAATACAAAGCCACAGTCGAAAGCGGCACTGGGCCAGGTCAGTGGCATTGGTCAGTACAAGCTGGATAAATATGGAGAAGTATTTCTGGAGCTGTTGAAGGAAGAACACCCGACAGTTCAAGCGCTTGATGACTGAGTTTAGCCTGGGCTGATCCGGCTCCCTCAATGCCTGTAGCAAAAAAAGGGAGCCGGTCATCGGGTGCTATCCGATTACAGACGAGTCACGCCTTCCGGTTTGAAGTCGTCTACTTTGATGGGGGACTGATTCTGGATGAACTCCCGCAGGACTTCTGCATCGGTGAAGCCGGTGTCAACGTATCCAGCCATGGTCTTCACATTGGGGTAGTTGTCACCACCACCGGCTGAGAAGCTGAGCAGGGCCATCTTGTAGTTCTTGGTCAGGTCGATAGGCTGGCCATCGAATTTCACATCGTGAACCTTGCCTTTTTCAATCACCATTTCAATACCGGCAAAGTGGGCAAAGGCGCCGCTGTTAGCGGGCTTGGTGGCCACCACATTCAGGTAATCCATGACTTCCTGGCCGTTCATAACCACGGTGGTCAGGGTGTTGCCAAAGGGAAATACGGTCAGCACATCTTTATAAGTGATCTCACCTTCCTCAATACTGGCGCGAATACCACCGCCATTGACGGTGGCAAAGTCCGCTCCGGTTTTGGCCATAAAGGACTGGGCCAGCAGGTTACCAAGGTTGGTGGGCTGGAAGCGGACCTCAGAGCGCTCTCCCATTAGACGCTGGTCTACACTACCCACTTTCTGTTCCACCAGTTTGGCGCCTTTGTCCTGGTAAGGCTGGAGCAACTGCAGCATGGCATTGTCTTCTGCCACCCGGAAGTCGGATTTCTTGTGGTTAACTGGAATCAGCTGGTATTTCACCAGCTTCAGGTTGCCATTGCGGTATTCGAAGTCAGCCCGGCCAACGTACTTGCCCCATTCGTAAGCCTGGACAATATACGCACCGTTTTGCAGATCCGGTTCGAACAGAGGGTCCTGGGAATGACCGCCAACAATCAGGTCAAACCCTTTGACCTTGCGGGCCAGGGTAACATCACCTGGAGCGTTGACGCCAAAGTTGGCATTCGGGTAATGGCCCATATGGGTGGTGGCAATAACAATGTCGTTATTTTCACGGAGCTGGGGAACCAGTTTTCTGGAAACCTCAACCGGGGAGATGAAGTCCAGGCCCTCCACATTCTCCGGGTTGGTGGCTTTGGGCGTATCGGTGGTGGTTAAACCCATGACCGCAATACGAAGGCCATCAAACTCAAAGTTGGTATAGGGGGTGAACGCCGGCTTGCCGGTTTTTTCATCGATAATATTGGCGGAGAGGAAAGGGAAGTCAGCCAGCTTTTCCTGCATTCTCAGCACTTCACGGGGGTTGTCGAACTCATGGTTACCCACGGCCATGGCGTCGTAGCCCAGCATGTTCATGCCCTTGAAATCGGGAACGGCATTTTGCAGGTCAGACTCGGGAACCCCTGTATTAATGTCACCACCGGAGAGCAGCAGGGTGTAACCTCCCTCTTTCTGCACTTCATCCCGAATCTGGTTGACCAGGGTCATCCGGGCGGCCATGCCCCATTCACCTTTGTAGTTACGCCAGAACCGGCCGTGATGGTCATTGGTGTGAAGTACGGTGAGTTTATAGGTTTTATCCGGTTGAGGCCCCTGATGAACCGACTCACCCTGAGGCAGTAGTGAGCAGGCGCTGACCAGCAGTGTCAGAACCACTGCCATGAACAGCTTCAAATTATAACGTGTGCGTTTCATGAGACGCGTCCTTGGATTGGTGGAATGTTTTCTTGAAAGCTTTTCTTACAAAAAGCTGTAAGCGGACAGTGCCGCTTATCCCCGCAATATGAAAATGAGTAAAGAGTCTACAAGTGCGGTATTTTCTGGTAAAAAAACCAGCAACCCTGCCGATTCTACAGGGTTGCTGTTTCAGGAGAATCATAATGATTTTGTCGTCTTAATAGCACTCCTAGAAGGCGACAAATTTGTAATCCAGCCAGGTTCTCAAGTCGTTGCGCTTTCCATGTCCGATGGTGTTGCGCAGGGCTTCGTCGTTTTTGTACAGGCCGTACTTCATCTTGAAGCTCAACCCTTTAAGGGATTCCTGCTGGAAAGCGTAAGTGATCAGGAAGTCGTGCTCGTGCTCAGAGACGCTTTCGCCGTTATCAGCTTTCATTCCGCTGCCGTAATGGAAGGCGTAACCCAGAACCAGACCTTTGGCGCCCAGATTGGCAAAGTCGTATTCAGCCCCCACTTTGAACGCGGTCTCGCCGTCATACATAAAGTCTTCACCAAAGGCAGATGTTTCTGCATCCCAGATGCCGTGGGTGTTTTTACCGAAGTCGTAGTAGTACTTGCCCAGATTTCCTTCGGATTCGGCTTTGGTGTGGCTGACTGCGGCGGCAAAGGTCCAGTCGTTCATGGTGAGCTTACCATTCACACTGTAGTGCTGGGCTTTGTCATCAAAGGCTGGGTCCCACCAGGCATTGCCATCCCAGAGGTCGCCGTCTTTTTTGGTCTGGAAGTAACGGGTGTCGACGGTCAGGTCGGTGCTTTCAGCCAGGGCAAAGGTGTAACCCAGTTTCACATTATGGGCTTGCAGGAAATCTTTGGAGAAACCGTTGCGATAGAGTAATTCAAGACCATTGGCCTTATAGCGCAGCTGTCCTCCCATGATGTAATCAATCTGGTTGCCGTTAAAATCTTCCAGATCGTCGAAACCGGCATAATTCCGCAGGGACATTTTGTCCACGTAGGCAAAGCCGTATTGCACGCCGTATACCGTGCCATTCAGGTTGTAGCCCTGCCAGGAGCTGGGCAGGGTGCGTGAGCCAGAGCTGGAGATCAGACCGTTGTAAATAATCTGGCGGCCGGCCTTGAAGTTGGCGCCCATGTCTTTATCGCCCAGTTTCATTTTCACGTAGGCCTGGCCGAATTTGCTGACGCCTTCGTTTTCATCGTTTAGCAGCTGATAGGAGTAATCATTGCTGTTTGAGGATATATTTTCATCCGCCATGTACAGCTTGGTGGAGCTGTATAAAGAAGCATCAAAGCCAATAAAGTCCCAGGCATAACCGGACTTTGCATCAATCCACAGTGCGCCTGTCCAGGCACCTTTGGTGCTGGAGTCTCTGGCGGCACCTGTTGAGGTATTAACCCGGTCGCTTTTCTCAACATCGTAGTATGTGGTTCTCAGCTTGCCGGAGATACTGGCATCATCAAAAAAACTGGAAGCGTCGGCACTGGCAAACTGTGTTCCCAGAGTGAGTGCCGCAATGGCACAGGTTAATGCGCTTTTGTTAAAACGGTGCATAGTCTATGACCTTTATTACTGCCTTGTGAGGGATTGACTTCTTTTCTCTTGACGGTACAGGTCTCCAGATAAGCCGCTTCAATAAAAGCACTTCATTATGAAAACACATCAGCGGGATCAGAAAAGATCACTGAAAATCGGGAGCCGATGGGTTGGTCATCAGTAACCCGGACTGGAGTCTTCAAAAATGAAATGAATCTATGAAAAATCAGGTTGCTGGTTTTAAATGCCTGTTACAGTCAATGTCTATTTGCAACACGAATTATCATCAATGAACGACGTCTGTTTTTTGATACAGATCATAAAATCGGTTTGAATGTATAAAGTTTGAAAACTTTTCTAAAGAAAAGTTCGGGTGATTGACTATTTTTAGGGCTTATTTGTAAGGTTTTATTCATGAAAATTGTTTTTAAATTCTATTTTTTTGTTTTGAACTTCGAATGTGGGTGGTTTTGTGAAAATATTGAATATGGGTTCAAATAAATGAATCTTGAGCTGTTTCGATGTTTTTTTAATCTTCCGCTGGTTGTGAATCTGTCTTTTTAAAACCTTGTTTAATAAATTTGAATAAGGTGTTTTCGGAAAAAAACAACAATAGCAGAAAAAAGCCACCGGTTAGTCCATAAAGGTGAGCGTCTACCATAACTTTTCCACCAATGTTGATGGCCAGGGAAGTTGTGTCATAAAAACCGGTTTGTTCGGCGAGAATTTTGATCACGCAGGTCAGCATAAGAATCACTTTGTAGCTCTTGCCGTATAGGGGTTGCCAGGCTACTGCCAGAAGGAATAGGCCGTGTAAAACTCCGGAAAACCCTACGTATCGTGTTAGTTCAGGATTGAATAACCACAGTCCTGCACTGACCCACAGGCACAGAAACAAAGTGCTGAAGGCACCTTTAACGCTGAGAGAAAAGGGCTTGTTGATCATTATAATCAGGCCAATTCCGGCAAGATTAACCAGCAGATGGGTTAACCCGAGATGCACAAAGTGCCCACTGATAAGGCGCCATAATTGACCTTGCTCAATAAAATGGCGGCTGTAGATGAAAGATTCCATTTTTAATTGATATAAAACAATTTTGTAACAAAACGTCGTTAGTATTTTAAAAAAGATCCTTCGATAGTTTATCAATACCAACAGAAGAGTGAAAACCCTTTCTCGGGTGGTGTTGATTGATTTTGCTGATGCCTTCTTTTTGATGAAGGATGAGGCTTTTGGTTTGTTAAAAATTAGCCGTTGCACCCATTTCTTCATTCGTCGATCTGACTTGGTTTGAATGTTCAGGTGCTGGCTTTTTAAAAGGGGGAAATAGTGTCTATTCAAAAGACCAGATGGCCGGTGCCTTATGCATTAATAACGGCCCTGTGTGTGTATTCATCTTCGATTTCTGCTGATCTAATTATCAGTGAGTATGTTGAGGGGAGTGGCAATAACAAGGCCATTGAACTTTACAATACCAGCCCATCGGACAGCCTGGATTTATCCGGGTATTCGCTGGTGCTTTATCGCAATGGGGCTGCAGATAATACGGTATCACTGGGGCTTTCAGGAACGCTTGAGCCTGAACAGACCTACGTCATTGTTAGTACCAAGGCTTCGGATGCCGTCAAGGTCAATGCCACCCTGGAGACGAATAAGGCCATGGATTTCAATGGGGACGACCCCATGCAGATCCAGAAGAATGGCGTGGCCATTGATACCATTGGTAACGAGCCGGGGTCAGGCCAGATTGAGTTTGGCAAGGACAAGACGTTTGCCCGGAAAGCCGATCAACTGTCAGCTTCACCGGTCTGGAATCCAGAGCAGTGGGAGGAGTATCCCAAAGATTATTTTGAAGGGCTGGGAGTGACACCGGGGGGAGATCATAATGTTGCTCCTCCTGCGGACGATGAGGATGGGGGAGAAGACGACGGTCCCCGGCCTGACTTTGGTCAGTGTGGGGATGAGAGTCTCCGTATTTCCGCCGTTCAAGGTACTGGCAAGACCTCGCCCATGGTCGGTGAACTGGCTACGGTTCAGGGGATTGTTACCCGAACCTTCCCGCATAGTAAATTGTACTATGTTCAGCAGGAACCCTCCCCTGAGGACCTGGAAGGGGCTTCCCAGGGGATTCAGGTGTACGACACAGTGAATACGCCTGTGGTGGGCAATGAGGTCTATCTCCGGGGTAAGGTCAATGAATACTATGGAATGACCCAGCTGGTCGATGTTAAGGATGATTTTGACGGGGCCTGTTCAACAGGCAACCTTATTGAGCCGACCCTGGTCACCATGGCAAAAGGAGATGACCTGGAGCCCTATGAAGGCATGGTGGTGAAGCTGGATGCCGCTTCCGGTTTTTACGTCAGCGAAACTTACGATCTGAACCGTTACGGGGTGACCATGCTCTCCATTGGTGGCAATCGCCAGAAGCCCACCAACCTGTTTGTGCCGGGCAGTGATGAAGCGATCGCTCTGCAAGAGGAGAATGACGCCAATATTCTGGTGCTGGATAATGGCATCAGCGAGCAGAATACGGGCGTAATCAATTACTTTGAGAACCTGTCCGATGAACACCCGGTCCGGGTGGGCAGCCTTGTTCAGAGCGGTATGGAAGGTATCCTGCACTTCAGAGATGACGACCGCTTGGATTATGCTAGTTTCCGGCTGATCCCCGATGGACAGGTGACCCTGGACGGCAATACCGCCCTGCGTGTGGACTACCCCGAGAGTCGTTCCGCCGATGACCGGAGGATTGCCAGCTTTAATGTGCTCAACTACTTCAACGGCTATATGGAAGAAGATGGCAGCATTAACTGGAATAAAAGTGACCTGGGAGGGGCTCGTGGTGCCAAAAACGCGGATGAGTTTGCGGTGCAGCGGTCAAAGATCATCTCTGCCATCGCCCGGATGGATGCCGACATCATTGGTATCCTGGAAATGGAAAACGATGGCTGGGATGAGCAGAGCGCCATTTACGATCTGGTCCGTGGGCTGAATGCTTCTGATGAAATCGCACCCGGTCACGTCTATTCCTTTGTCAAGACAGAGGAGAAGTACATCGGCACCGATGTGATCAAGGTGTCTCTGATCTATAACGAAACCGCCTTTGCTCCGGAAGGTGACCCGGTGATCTTGAAGGCATATCCCTTTGATGATGCCACCGCCAAGCACCGGCCTCCTCTGATCCAGACCTTCAAGGACAAAACTTCCGGTGATTTGGTGACGCTGGTGATCAATCACTTTAAGTCCAAGGGGTCAGGCTGCGATGATATGGCAGACCCGCAAGACACCCTGGGGCAGGGCAGCTGCAACCGTATGCGGGTGGCCGCTGCAGAAACCCTGGGCAAATACATGGATAAGCATTTTAAGGATCAGAATGCGTTGATCCTGGGTGATTTGAACGCTTATGCCAAGGAAGACCCTGTTCTGGTGCTGACCAGTAATGACAGCCGCCAGACTGAAAAGGTGATTCGGGATGACCAGGGGCAGTACTCTGTGGTGGAAACCCGGTTCCGTCTTGGCTATCAGGAGGTCATGGAAGCGCTCTATGGAAAGACCCCGGTGTCGTATGTCTACGATGGTGAGATGGGGGCCCTTGATCAGGCGCTGGCCAGCCCCTCAATGATGAAAAAAATCACCCAGGGTCAGGAGTGGGCAATCAACAGTGTGGAAATGGGCTTTCACGATTACACCAGGCCAACCTACAAAGAGGGAGAAGACAGTGAAGGGCGGACCTGGTATGAGCGGATGGTGAACCCTGACTCACCTTTCCGTTCTTCGGATCATGACCCGGTGATGATTGATGTTAACTTTAACAAAGACTCCGGAATCAGCACCGGTGATGATACGGAAGGTGGCAGTTTTGGTTTCCCAATGCTGGGCCTGGGTATGCTGTCGCTGTTTATCCTGAGGCGCAGGAAGAAACAGCCGCGGGTGGCGTAAATCCTGAGTGATCTTCAGAGATTGAAGAAGGCTCCCGATGGGAGTCTTCTTTGTGCTACGGATTCATTAATCGGCTTGTTTGAGAAAGGTCAGAGGGCCCCGGCAGGTGGTACAGAGATAGACGGTTCCCTTTTGAGAACGGTTATGACGGACGGTGCTCAGGGGGATGGTTTTTCCAGCACACTGGCATTGATAGAGCCAGCTTTTTCTGGATGAATGTCCTGTGTCGTAGGTGTGACAGCGATCCGCTGGCAGGCTGAAAATATCTGTCATGATGGACTGCCACTCCCGGCCATGGGCGCGAATTTTAGGACCATAAAGCTCATAGGCAATCAGATGAGCCACTTCATGGGCGACGGTCTGCCTGAGAAAATGATCCCGGTTTTCTCTTAACAGAACCGGGTTGAACCTCAGTTGGGGCTTGTCAGGCCAGGCCTGACCGGCGGTTTCCCCTCTCAGGTCAAGGCGGATATACGGCCTCCGGAACCGCTTCAGGAAAAATCGCTCGCACTGGCAGTAAAGTTCAATGGTTCGTTGCTGGATCTGGTAAAGGTCAGAGGGTTCTGTGCTGGCCATACAAAATTGCTGGAGGCTTGATGGAAAGCACAGCATAGCTGATCTGCCTGCAGGGATAAATCAACATGCCAATAAGGCCTTTTCGTTCGCAGACTCGGGAAACAGACCTGACTCCTTTCAGGCCTGTTTTCAAGGGAGTGGTCTCAGGGAGCCGTTACGCTCAGATTGAATAAATGCTTACCAAGCAGTCTATGGTTGGCGTGCCAGGCCCGCCCCTCAATATAGAGATAATGTTCCGGTTGCGTTTGATACCGTCCGGAGGGCAGGGAAGGGTTGTCGGTATCGTGGAAACTCAATCGAAGATGATTCGGGTAGGCGTTGCCACCAGAGCCTCCAATCCACATAGCATCATTCATGGCATACCAGTAACCCTCATAGGGGTGGGACCGCCTTTGAGCCCGAAGTGAGACCTGATAAGTTTCGTCCGTACCTTCATGCACCATGGGAACAGAGATATTGATGTAGGACGGTCCTCCAGACCAGACGCCACTGACAGGTCCGACTTTGGGGTTGTCGGTAACATAATAAATGGTGGAACCGCTGAGTTTATCCGGGTAAAGCTCATGGTATCCCAGGCCAATATAATCGCTCTCTGACAGGTCGGCATTGATGGCAGGAGTGGTCCAGAGATCCAGACTGACGTCAATCTCTTTCTCTTCTCCCGGCTTTCTGTTGATCAGGTTATAAGCGACAAAGGCATTTTTCCTCCAGTAGCTTGTGATCAGTTGGCTGGTTTGATTGATTTCCGAGTTAAGCCCTGAGGGTGCCCATAATACAAAGGTCTCTTCCAGCTGGTCAGGGAACTCAGTGGCATCATTGATGGGCAGTCTTTTTTTCTCGCCATTGGCCAGGGTGACTTCCCGAATGGCTTTGACTTTTAATGTTATAGAATTGCCAGATTCATTGTGGCCACTCAGATTCAGCAGTGTTTCTCCTTCTTTTCCCGTCCAGTGTATCTGGCTTAAAACGTCAGTTGTGGCAGAGTGGGGAAGAAAAACAGTGGACCCTTTTTCATAGGCATAGGTGACCCGAATCGTCTGGTCACTGTCCTCGCAGTCAAATGAGCACAGGGATGTGACACTGGTAGATAGCTGGCCATCATAGGGGCCTCCGACGGTTCTGGCCTGAGGTGTTTCCGCAAGGTAGTCTACGGTTCTTTCATCCAGAAGCACGCTGTCTTCCAGCTGAATTTCAGGATATCCCTTCGCTGCTTTAAACAGCTTTATACGACTGGGCGCGTAAATATCATCACTGTATGGAAGGTTGACGGAAGCAATAAAAGAACTGGTACTTTCAGAAACCGACTTACCGATCAGCAGATACTCTTTTCTATTAACGTAGTCCAGCTCGAAAAAGAACTGAGAGCCATTGTAGGCACTGTCAAGGTCTGCATCAAAGGGAGAAGGGTTGTCAAAAAGGTTACCTCTTTCACTGGTGATCACCGGCAGTACTGCGCCCTGGGTGCCATCGTATGCAATAGTAGCCATTACCAGGGCCACCCCGGTGTTGGTCGCCAGAGGTTTGATGGTCTTTCTGGTGCTTTCAACGTACTGTTCTGCATTGGAATCCCAGCGGAAAAGTCCCGCACCATCAGGGGTTTCCTTAACGACGTCCAGAGACTCAAGGAACGTTTGCGCTTTCATGCTGTGGTAGGCAGTGAATTGAGGGAAGCAGTACCTGCCTGAATAGGCGCTATCCCCTCCATTCATGGGATCCCTTTTTCCCTTTAGTTGGCCATTGCCATCTTTTTTGGGGCCATTGGCATCCACTTGATACCAGGTGCGGAATTTCCGGAATGCTGTGTGAAATCCTGCTGGATGAGAGGGAAGGTTTACCCCGTCCTGTGGGTATTCATCGCTGATTCCCCAGCTCTGGGCAGTGCCTGAGGTGAAATGAGCCATGTTATAGGAATGGCCGGTTTCATGGATAAAGCCATTGCCGCATTCGCCCCCCCAGTTGATGGCAGACCAGCCATGCCAGCCCCCATAGACGCCTTCATCGGTCATGCCGGAGTAGTTACCATCGGATTTCAGGGCCTTGCCCATGCCAATAAAGGTTCGGTCGCCTAAAGGGATTGTTGATATACCGGAGGGAATAAGGCCCTCGCCAACATTGGCAGCGAGCACCCCCTGATTGTTCAGGGGCTTGAGAACCGATGAATAGTATTTTTTTCCGGTGGCCTGCATTTCTTCATGAGAGGTCACCAGAACTGTTCCAAGGTTATTGGAAATCAGCATTTTATCAAGAAACAGGGGGGAGTAATCGGCAATGGTCATTCGACTGACCGGAACTGAACCGTAAAAGTCCCTGGCTAATTCCGACGCCTCTATTGTATCGCTTCTGCTGTCAGAATGTTCATACCACTTTCCATCCCATGCCCGTATTTTGACCCGGCTGAAATTGTAATCAATGGGGGCTCCAATATTCTGTACGGGGATACTCTGGGTTTGAATTGAAGTCTTGCCATCATTATTGATGGAAGAGTGGCTGATGGTTAATGTCAGTCCCGGTCGAATCCAGTGCCAGGGGAGCATTGCACTCCAGGCCTGTTTTGAATAACGATCGAGGGGAATGCCACTGACCCGTTCTTCGAGCATGCCATACAGTTCAGAAGGTGGCTTCATTCGGATGGCGGAAAGCACTTCACCGGTGGCTGTGGTGCCTGATACTTCCAGGATAGCTCCTTCAGGCAGGCTGTTTTCCGGGGTAAAGAGAAAGATGGTGCTTCTTTCTCCAATCAGGTGTGGAGCCAGCCTGTCCTCTTCTGCTTTAATGACATGGGTCTGCCCATATTCGACCTGACCATTAAGGTGTGGAGAAGCATACGCCTGGTTGAGGCTGGCATTGGCCAATAACCCAGTGGACAGAAGTAAGGCAGCTAATGGCCGAAGTTTTTTTGTTTTCATTCTATGATCCTTTTCTATTGCCGTGGCGGCAATGAAAAGGATGTCGAAATGGATGGGTGTTGGAAATACTGTCTGGTTGGAATTGAGAGGTCTTTCCGTTTAAGTTCTGGAGAATTGTGAGCGGTTTTGCAGTTCCAGGCAGAAGAGTTCTTTTTTTGAACGCTCTCTGAGTTTGTTTTTAAATATAGGCGGTCTTTTTTTTGCGCTTTGACGGATTTAAATCTGTTTAAAAAACAGCCCTGAGTTGAGTCAGTAAATTGATAGTGCTTCTGGTTCGATCATATCAGTGTCTTAATAAACAGCCCGTGTTTCAGGCACAGGCTGTAAAGGCTGCTGTTTGTTAATAAACCTGAACATACTCAGGCCCAATTCCCATTCCCCAGAGCACAACCGTGGTAATCATAATGGATACGGCGAGCACCAGGCCGATGCAGAGTACTGAACTGGCGTAGATAAAGCCCTGTTCCTTCGGGATTTTCATAAATACAGGCAGTCCTGTGTACAGAATGTAGGCGGTGGCTGAGGTGGAGAGTATTCCGGCGGTAATAGCCAGCCAGATGGATGGATAAAGTCCACAGATTCCGGCCAGGAACAAGGGGTAGGCGGTATAACAGCTGAATGCCGTGCAGTCCGTCAGGGACGGATCGCTGTTGAAGTTCTGGCTCATCCAGCGGATAAACCAGCTCATGACACCCACTCCGGTGATGGTGGCCAGCCACGCCAGGATGGCCATCCACAGAGCGCTCTGTGGCGTCAGGCGGACAATGTTCGAGCTGCCTGGCAGGCTCCAGCCAACCTGGGTAGTACCGATATAGGTGCACAGGGCGGGAAGTGCCGCCAGCCAGATAATCTGGCCCAGATAGAGCTGAACCAGCCCGGTGGGGTTACTTCGAATACTGATCCATTCATCGTCGGGTTCGGTAAGTAAACCCCAGAAGTGACTGAGAATCATGGCAAGCGCCTCCATGGTTTCGGTGGTACCAGAACCACTTCATCCACTGAAGTGGAGGATACTGATACAGACCGGCGGTGATACTTTGTTATTATTATTGGCTATCTGCTGTCTAGTACACGCTAGCGCACGCAAAGGATTGCCGTTCGCAGAACCACTTTAAGCCGCTGTTTAAGTGTTGGCATAGTTTGGGTGGAATGTAAATACCTGAGAGGGCATTCAAGGGCTTTTTCCTGCAGGTATCTGCGGATAAAACAAATAACGAACTGAGTGAACTGCATGCTCAATAAAATCGATCGAATAATGCTTGGTGCACTAGTAGTGGTGCTTGCCCTGTCCAGCTGGCTGCAGCCAGAACCTCCGGAAGTGGAGTTGACTGAGGCAGAGCCGGTGGCTCCTGTTGAGAAAGCCGTAGTAGCCACCCCTGATTTCACCCGTATTGTGGATGTCAAAACCAAGAAGAAAACGTTTTTTAATTACATGGTGCCTCTGGTGGAGCAGGAGAATGAAAGAATTCTTTCCCTGAGGGACAGGGTTCGCCTTCTGTCCTCAGAACCTTCCCTCAGTGAGAGCGACCAACAGTGGCTGGTGGATCTGGCAGGGCAGTACCGGATAAAGGTGGCCCCACAGGAAGAGTCCCCTTTTGATCATGCGTTTTTTGACGCTTTGATGGCACGGGTTGATATTATTCCTGTTTCTCTGGCCCTGGCTCAGTCTGCTAACGAGTCCGCCTGGGGCACATCCCGGTTTGCTCAGCTGGGTAATAACTTTTTTGGCCAGTGGTGTTTCAGCCCCGGCTGTGGAATTGTGCCCGGTGCGCGACCTGAAGGGGAGACCTATGAGGTACAGAAATTTGAGGATGTCTCGGAGTCCATCAGGGCTTATATGCACAACCTGAATACTCATTTCCAGTATGAGGTGCTGCGCCAGCTCAGGGAGAAACGGCGGGAGATGAATGAGCCGGTCACGGGACCGGTGCTGGCTCATGGGCTTCATGCTTACTCAATCAGGGGGCAGGAGTATGTACAGGAGTTGGTGTCAATGATTAATAGTAATGGCCTGTTGCGTTATGATCTGAAAGAGGCTGGTCGTCTTGCTGACAGTACCGACAGTGCCAACATCTGAGGCAATTGGCAGAAAAAGAAGCTTATAGCGGAGAGAGTGGAGAGGGAGCTCCCATGAAAATTGAATCATTGGTTGCAACCAACGGCCCTGGGCCGTTCTTTTCGGGACTGACCCAGCTATTAACCGGCTTTTGGTTGCTGCTGCTGGCAGGGTATCCCCTTTCTCTTGAAGCCGCGCCCTCTAGCAAATACTGGGAGCTTTGGGACAAAAGCAACTCCGGTTCAAAAGCGATCATTAATCACAGCTCATGGCAGGGCATTCTGGACAGCTATCTGGTGGTTCAGCCGGACGGGAGCCGCTTTCGATATCAGGCTGTAAACGGTAAAGATCGAAAAAAACTCGGCGAGTATATTAAGACATTGACGGCTCTTGATCCAAGGCAGTACTCAATGCCGGAGCAAAAAGCTTACTGGATCAACCTCTACAATGCTCTGACCGTTAATCTGATACTGGATAACTACCCGGTCAAATCCATTACAAAGCTGGGGCCATGGTATCGCTTTGGCCCCTGGGATGAAGTCATCACCCGGGTGGCCGATCAGGCGCTCACGCTGAATGATATTGAACACCGTATTTTAAGACCCCTCTGGAAAGACCCTCGAATTCACTATGGGGTGAACTGTGCCAGCGTGGGATGCCCGGATCTTGCGGAAAAGGCGTTTACCGGGGAAAACACGGAAGCGCAACTGGAGCAGCTGGCCCGGCGCTTTGTTCAGCAGGGAAAAGGGGTGGAATGGGTGGATGGGCGACTGGTGCTTTCCAGAATCTATGAGTGGTATAAGGAGGATTTTGGCAGCCGAAAGGAGTTGCTTCTGCACCTGCAGCGCTACTCTGCCCCCACTCAGGCAAAGCGTCTTGGTGCCTTTTCTGGAGTGATTGAATATCAGTACAACTGGCAATTAAATGAAGTGAAGTAGACCGCTCTCCAGCCGATTAATAAAACAGCCATGAGCGGGAAATGCCGATTGTCTCCAGTGATGGAAAGACACCAGAGTTTGAGACAGTGGCATTTTCATGATCAATTACCGTTGAACGGTTATAAAGGGCGGGTTTTATTATGGCCAGATGCTTGCTTTTGGTGCTGAAACTGCTGATCCTGTCATGGGGACCCTATGCCCATGCCGTTCCATCCCCTGATAAATGGACGTATTGGGATAAGGCGAATCCGAAGAGTGCCCTGGTGGTGGATCATAGCCTCTGGCAGACCTTTCTGGACCGGTACCTCAAATATTCAGAAGCCGACAGAATGTATCTGGTGGAATATGGCAGGGTGAAAAAGGCCGACATGGGACGCCTGGGTGAGTATCTTTCGAGTCTGGCAGCCAGAGACCCAAGAACCCTTAATCGCAAAGAGCAACTGGCGTATTGGATCAATCTTTATAATGCGCTGACGGTCAATCTGATTCTGGATTATTACCCGGTCAAGTCCATCACCAAGTTGGGGATGGGGTGGTTCCGTACCGGACCCTGGCGTGATGAATTGATCACCATTGCTGGTCAGAAAATCTCCCTGCATGATATTGAGCACCGCATTCTAAGGCCCTTGTGGGATATGCCCGAGGTTCATTATGCTCTTAACTGTGCCAGCCTGGGGTGCCCTGATCTGGCGCCCAGGGTTTATGTCAGTGCAGAGATTGAAGATCAGCTGGACAAGGCTGCCCGGCATTTTATCAATCAGCCAAAAGGCGTGAATTTTGTGGCGGGGAGGCTGGTGCTTTCCCGAATTTTTGACTGGTATGAAGACGATTTTGGCGGGGAAGAGGGGGTGCGCCAAGATCTGCTCAAGTATGCCCGGGAAGACATCCGTATAAAGCTGCAGAAGTACACCGGAAGGATCAGTTATCGTTATAACTGGCAGCTGAATGAGTATAAGCCCTGAGCTGGTGAGGGCTCAGGACTAAAAGGGGACTGAAGTGCTCAGGGCTCGAATTGAATGACCTGGACACCACTCTCCTGCCCGGTTATCTGGAAGTTGCCGGAAGTGACTGTCTGATTATCTGCATGCTCATACTCTTTTCGTTCTCCACTCCGATCCAGCTCCAGTCCCTTGAAATCAAACAGACTGTTATCGGCCATCTGGGAAGGGGCGATGTTTTGGGTGGCGGAAAAGATAGACTCGATGCGGCTTGGGTGTTTTTTCTCCCACTCGGCCAGCATTGACTTGATATTCTGCCGCTGTAGATTTTCCTGGGAGCCGCAGAGGTTGCAGGGGATGATTGGGAACGCCATCTGCTCAGAAAAGTGGGCGATGTCTTTTTCCCTGCAGTAGGCCAGGGGACGGATCACGATGTTTCTGCCGTCATCCGATCGGAGTTTAGGGGGCATTGCCGACAGCCGGGAACCATAAAACATATTAAGGAACAGCGTCTCAACAATATCATCCTTATGGTGACCCAGGGCGATTTTTGTGGCACCAATGTCCTCTGCAAAGGCATAAAGTGTTCCCCTTCTTAGCCGGGAGCAGAGGCCGCAAGTGGTTTTTCCCTCGGGAATTTTTTCCTTGACCACGGAATAGGTGTCACGGTTGATAATATGGTAATGGATTCCCAGTTGATCCAGGTATTCCGGAAGGACATGCTCAGGGAAGCCGGGCTGTTTCTGGTCCAGGTTGACGGCGATCAGCTCAAAATTGACTGGGGCGCTTTTCTGGAGGCTCATGAGAATATGCAGCATGGTGAAGCTGTCTTTGCCTCCGGACAGGCAGACCATGACCCGGTCGCCTTCCTCAATCATGCGGAAGTCTTCGATGGCTCTTCCGGCCAGGCGCCTCAGTTTTTTCTGAAGCTTGTTGAAATTGTATTTCTCGGAACCGGTGAGTTGGGTCGAAGTCATAGGCTTATAAGCGGGCCGTGGATGAAAGCGGCTCATTATATCGGCAGGATGAGTATCCACCAAGTCAGTGTTTAACGTGCTCTTACCTGTTGTAGCGTTTCTTTTGGCAAAAAAACGTACAAAGGTCCCATAAAATGTCCTGCCTGGCTCAAGGAAAAATGGAGCTGCCGACTATATCCTCCATAAGGGTGTTACCCTTCGGGGGGGAATGGACTACTATTTGCAGGCAGGATTGCCAGTTCTCATTGATAAACACGTTTGTCCTTTTAAATGTCCAGATGCCCATAGCGGTAGAAGAACAGATTGTGCTGCCCTCATCCCTGAAACCTGGGAGAGCAAACTGTTGTTCACGGCCCGGTTTAGAAAAGCCTGTGGCTGCATGTTGTTCATGGCAAAAATAACAATGGATTGATCCAGAGTTTTGAAAAGGGGAAGACTGATGACCGATCACAATAAACTGCGTACCAGGCTGCTTGAGCGGCGAGATGAACTGAATGTACGGCTGGGTAATATCAAGCGCGATGTTACCCGCAAAACCAGTGCGGACTGGTCAGAGCAGGCTCAGGAGCGTGAGAACGATGAAGTGATGGACGCTCTTGGTAATGAGGCCACTCTTGAGTTGCAGAAGATAAACCGGGCCCTGGACCGGATGGATGAAGGGGAGTACGGCTATTGCACAGCCTGTGGGGCCCAGATTCCTGAAGGCAGGCTGGAGGTGATGCCCTACGCCGATCTTTGTGTGGGGTGTGCCGAGTCTAAGGAGGGGGTTTAGCCCCCCCCTTTCGCCAGATTCAGGCGGGTTTGGCGCTGGTGAGGTGGTAATAGGCCTTCTCATCCTGGGAAGAGCCGGATTCAATAATTAATTGCTGGTAACTGTCTGAAAAGCTCTGGACGGTGCCGGGGTTTCGGCTGTGAAAGTATTTTTGCCAGAGTTTCCCCAGTGCCATGGTATCTTCTTCGTCAATCTTCTCTATAGTGATACCGGTTCGGTGGTAAACCAGCCAGGCAATGGCGGTTGCATAGGCCAGGTTGGTGGCCAGTTCATGGTGGGGGTGTGAAAGGAATTCCCTCTGACTGGCCAGTCCACGGACGCTGCTGGATAACTCTGGCTGTGTCCCAAGGTAGTGGTCCCAGATATTGCGATGCATGCGCGGTGATATCTGGTAAATACCAAGAGCCTGGTGGTTGGCGATTTTCAAATGAAAGCCAAGGCCGGATTCCCTGGCAGCGGTGCCCAGAAGCAGGTTCTCTGCTGTCTGGCTCCACATGGCCAGGTGCTTGAGTGTTGGTCGCACCACATAATGACGCAACTCTCTGGCACAGATACCCATAATTCAAAGTCCTTTTTTATTGCTGTCATCGTTCTACCCCAAAGGGGGTGAAACCGCTTTTTCTGCTGGGTGATTTATCTTGAAAATACCAGTTAATGATCGTCTGTGACAGGGTATTTTCCCTGTTCTTATACGTAAAGTGAGCAGGCGATACCCTTTTGGGCAGTGCCCGTTTTATTGTCTGCCAGCAACCCCTTGCGGTAAGGGCTTGTCAGAAGGAAAACAGGCTTGGTGTTGTGCTTAATGGGGTTATCGTATCATTCCGGATATTCTATAACCCCATTAGTCAGGGGACTTTTATCAGTCGCCTGCAAAAGAACAGAGGGTAAAGGTGGGGATTCCTGCCTGATTCAACTTCTCGGAACCTTTAAGGTCGGGAAGATTGATGATAGCGGCTGCTTCCAACGTGGTAGCGCCTGCCTGGCTGATCAGGTGATGGGCGGCAAGCAGAGTGCCGCCGGTTGCGATCAGGTCATCAACCAGCAGAATGCGGTCTCCGGGCTTCATGGTGTCGTCATGGACTTCCAGGGTGGCGGTGCCGTATTCCAGCTGGTATTCCTGGCTCAGGGTGGTGCCGGGCAGTTTCCCCTTCTTTCGGAACAGTACCAGAGGTTTGTTTAATGTGTAGGCCAGTGTTGAGCCGATCAGGAAGCCTCTGGCATCCAGTGCGCCAATGCGATCCACATCTTTATTCTGGTAGCGTTCCACCAGAGTGTCTATGGTCAGACGCCAGGCCTTCGGGTTTTCAAACAGGGTGGTGATATCACGGAAAAGAATACCGGGCTCAGGCCAGTCCGGGATGGTTCTGATCTGGGATTGAAGGTATTCCAGGGCGGGTAGGCGTTGTTCTGTGGGCATGCCGTTTTGGCTCTGTTTCGGTCAATGATGCTCAGTGAGCACGGGGCTCACTGAATCCAACAGGCTACTGGCAGGGTAGCCCTTCAATCCGGGAAAGCTACCTCAGTTCTCCTCAGGCGCTGGTCACGATCTGGGTGGGGTCGATGGTTTTCCCCCCGGCCAGAGAGCAAAGCTCAACGGAGTTACGAATTTCAATTTCCTTGCCAACCGCTGAAATCAGGCCGTTTTTCTGGAACCTTGTGAACACCCGGCTGACCGTCTCGACGGCAAGTCCCAGGTAGTTGCCCATTTCGTTCCGGGACATGGACAGTCGGAATGACTGGGAAGAGAAACCCCGGCGACGGAAGCGGCTGGCCAGATTGATCAGGAAGGTGGCTATGCGTTCGTCGGCGTTTTTCTTGGACAGCAGCATCATCATCTGCTGATCTTCCCGGATCTTCTTGCTCATCAGGCGCATCAGGTGGCGACGCAGTTCCGGGAACTGATCCGCGAGCCCTTCCAGCTGTTCAAAGGGAATTTCACAGATCATGGTGGTTTCCATGGCCTGGGCAGACACTGGGTAAGTGTCGGTATCCATCCCGCTCAAACCGAGAATTTCGCTGGGCAGGTAGAAGGAGGTGATCTGTTCTTCACCTTCGTTGGTGGCGGTGTAGGTTTTGATCGCCCCTGAACGTACCGCAAATACACTGCTGAACGGATCACCCTCGAGGAAGAGGTGTTCACCCTTTTTCAGAGGGCGACCTCGCTTGATGATGTGATCCAGCTGGTCAATGTCTTTAATGCTGAGAGCCAGCGGCAGGCACAAGGAGCTGAGGCTGCAGTCTCTGCAGGCCACATGGCTTGGCTGTCGGACGTTGGGCTTGGACGTCATTGAGAGGCCTCAAAGTCGTATTGGCAAAATCGACTCAATTTTATGAAAATTGTTAACGAAGTGTAAGCTAGGTAAATACGCAAGTGAATAGCGTTAAAGTAGGTGTTTAATGCTATTGTGGAAACAACTTGTGCCAGTACGTTGTCTCCAGTAACACGATTGCGTCGTTTGTTCAGGGCGTCTCGCCTTGGCAAGCTTCTGAACCAGGCTCTTGACGTAAAGCCCCGTCAACTAAGGGGGGCAGAATACACTGGAGCACCGAGCCGACAGTGTCACAAAAGGTGTGCCACTGTCTGAAGTACGTTCGTTTATTTGTGTTGCCCGATTTTGCACCGATACCGCAGGCAAAGCAATGGTCAATGTTTGACTGGGGGGGTGTCGGACTTATGCTCGAATGCATAAGCCCGGAAGACTGAAGGAGTGGCTACTTTTTCGGTAGCTTTCTGGGAAAAGTCAGATGACTTTTGAGTAGCGGGGGATTGCCTCCTGCTTTTCCGTGGGCTTTGGCTGGTTCAGGTAATGATCGAACTGCATGCAGATGTTCCGGATCAGTAGTTTGCCTCTAGGGGTTACCACAATGCTTCGGTCTTCGTTCAGCGTCAGTAGCTCGTCATTGATCATAGGTTTGAGGCGTTCCAGCTCCTCAGCAAAGTATGTGTCAAAGGTGATGCCGAACTGTGTCTCTATTTTACCGGGTTGGAGCTGGAAGTGGCAGATCAGCTGGGTGATGACGGCCTGGCGGACTTTGTCGTCTTCTGTCATCTGAAGTCCCCGGACCATGGGGAGTCGGCCTTTGTCGATTTTTGTGAAGTAGTCTGATTCTTCCGTGGTGTTCTGGATGTAAGTGTCGCCCACCTGGCTGATGGAAGAGACGCCCATTCCTATAAGATCGCAGTGGCTGTGAGTTGTGTAACCCTGGAAGTTTCTGTGCAGGTTTCCGGTTTCCTGGGCGGTGGCCAGCTCATCATCGGGCAGGGCAAAGTGATCCATGCCAATGTATACGTAGCCCTGGTCCAGCAGCTTTTCAGTCGCTTGCTGCAGGATTTCCAACTTGACCTCCGGAGCAGGAAGGTCGTCGTCATTGATCCTGCGCTGAGGCTTGAAGCGGTGGGGCAGGTGGGCGTAGTTAAACAGCGACAGCCGGTCTGGTGCCATATCGATGACCCGGTCGATGGTATCCATAAAGCCAGGCACAGTCTGGAAAGGTAGGCCGTATATCAGGTCCATGTGAACGGACTTGAAAGCCATGGTTCTTGAAGCATCCAGTACTGATCGGACCATATTTTCAGGCTGAACCCGGTTGACGGCTCTCTGGACCCGTTCATCCAGATCCTGAACACCCATGCTGATGCGGTTAAAGCCAAGATCCCGCAAGGTATCCATCATCGGCCAGTCCACTTCGCGGGGGTCGAGTTCAATGGAGTAATCCGAGGTGTCGCCGCTCGTCAGTTGAAAATGCTGGCCGACCTTACCGATCAGGGCGCGCATTTGCTCGCTGCTGAGAAATGTTGGCGTCCCGCCTCCCAGGTGCAGCTGCTCAACTTTCTGCTCGGGAGAATACAGCTTGCTCTGCATTTCAATTTCACGGAACAAATACTCAAGGTATTTTTCCGAGCGGCTGCGGTGTTTGGTGACAATTTTATTGCAGGCGCAGTAATAGCAGACGTGTGAACAGAAGGGGATGTGGAAATAAAGCGACAGTGGCTTGATGGTAGAGGCGCTGAGTTGAGCGCTGGCCTGGTATAGCTCAGGGTTAAAGGTGTTATCAAATTGAACGGCGGTTGGATAAGAGGTGTAGCGAGGTCCCGACTGGTTATATCGTTCAATCAGGTCTTTATCCCAAACTGGCGCATTTTTCATAATCTGTCTCTGGCCGATCTCTCTGGCTATAAGCTTCGGTGTTTTGAAGCGTGCGGCTGTTTTGTCAATGCTGTGCTGCTGTTGCCGAGTTTTGAATGCTCAAACGTAGCAGTCTTATTGATGAATAGCTGTATTTTTTAAAAGTGTAGAGAAAGCTAAACCTGTATTCCTTGATGCGTGTCAATACGGGGCTGCCGAATTGGAATCAGTAGTTATCTGTTTCGATGAAAATATGAACACAGGCTGGAGGGGATTGCATATTACATGGGCTGAGGATGATTTGCGAGTATCAAATTCAGAAAGAAGAGCGCTTTCCGGTTATGTCGGAAGCGGCTAATGATGCGCTATCAATGTCATCAGCCATTCCTGGTGGGGGCCAGGCATGGCCCAGGCGCCAAACAGAATCACCATGATGCCGGCCATATTGCGGGTAAAGCTGGCTTGGATGAACTGGCTGAGCTGGCGGGAGAAGGCGCCGATCAGAAAAACCGCGGGCAGGGTGCCCAGCCCGAAACAGAACATGGCCAGTGCTCCGGTGACCGGTGAGCCCTGGCTGGCAGCCCAGACCAGATTGCTATAGACCAGGCCGCAGGGCAGCCAGCCCCAGAGCATCCCCAGTATCAGTGCGTTGCCTGGGGATTGTATGGGCAGAAGTTTGCTGGCTATGGGTTGAATATAACGCCATAGTTGCTGCCCGGCGCGCTCAAAGTAAGTCAGTCCTCGCCACCACCCTGTGAGATAGAGGCCCATGGCGATCATCATCAATCCGGCAAAATAACGCAGCGCCATTTTCGCCCAGGGACTGAGATCACCCAGAAACCAGCCGATACCGGCCAGTAGAAAGCCGGCCAGGGCATAGCTCAGCAAACGGCCGCAATGGTAGAGCAGCATCAGCCCGAGCACCTGGACCCGGCTTTTACCCTGAATGGAAAGACTCAAGGCGGATGTGATTCCCCCACACATGCCAATGCAGTGGGCACTGCCCAGCAGGCCCAGAGTCAGTGCGGTTATAAAAATGGATAGATCACTCATACTGCTTCCAGATCTTTGTGTGTAGCTCTGTTTAGTGTTCTGGTGTATGCCACCGGCATTTTCCGCTCATGGCTGTTTGGATGTCTCAGGGGTTGACGACGGTTGACTGTTTCTGGTTCGAGTTTCCGACTCCGGTTCGTCAAACAGAATGCTGTGTGCCGGTCCTTCCAGGTCATCAAACTGGCCATCATCCACGGCCCAGAAAAACACTTTGATGGCAAGGGCGACCAGAATCAGGGCCAGGGGGATCAGGATAATCAGGCTTTCCATAGGTCAGAACGATGCTCCTGTTGATTGTCCGGGGTGGGGCTGAGATTGAGCGTCTGCTGTCTGCTGACCGGGTTTCTTTCTGGTTGTGGTTTCTGTCTTGTTGCCTCCCTGCCGGCTTAGCCGCAGAGCATTGCCAACCACAATCAGAGAGCTGAGTGCCATACCGATGGCCGCCATCCAGGGGGCGACCATGCCTGCAGCGGCCAGTGGCAGGGCAGAAAGGTTATAGCCCAGAGCCCAGGCAAGGTTCTGGCGGATGATCTTCCGGGTTCTATGGGTGAGGATAAACGCATCCGCAAGCCGCTCAAGGTGGCCGGATATCAATACCGCATCAGCGCTGGTTCGTGCAAGATCTGAGGCATTTCCCATGGCCATGGAGATATCTGCCCCGGCCAGAACCGGTACGTCATTAATACCGTCACCTACCATCAGGACATGCTGGCCTTTTTGCTGGAGCGTCTGGATAAACGACAGTTTTTCGTCCGGGCTGGTCCCGGACTGCCACTGGGTAATGCCCAGTTCCAGGGCCGTGGCAGCCACCACCGGCTCGGCATCCCCACTGAGCAGGGTGACTTCTTTGCCCATGCTATGCAGGCGGCTGATGGTAGCAGCGGCCTCCGGGCGCAGGCTGTCGGTAATCCGGAACCAGCACAAGGGCTGGTTGTTACGGGCCAGCAGCAGCCATTGTCCTGTTTTGGCCGGTGTCGTCGGGGTGTGTTCGGGGCAGGCAAAACCGGGGCGCCCAATTCGATAACGGGTGCCGTCTATCTCCCCTTCCAATCCCTGGCCGAGATGGTTGGTTACATTATGCGCTGGACTGGAAAGAGGGTCGTCTAAACCGGTAAATGCCCGGGCGATGGGGTGTTCTGAGTGGGCTTCCAGAGCGGCAGCAAACTTTGTCAGCTGCTCTGTAGAGTTTTTCTCCTGAGAGGCTGAACCATTGACGGGGAGCACCTCTGCCAGGGAGAGCTCTCCCCGGGTAAGGGTACCGGTTTTATCGAAAATCACGTGGTCGATGGCCGCCAGTCCTTCCAGAACATGTCCCCGGGTTACCAGAAGCCCAAGGTTGTGCAGATAGCCAGTTGCCGCTGTCAGGGCCGCAGGGGTTGCCAGGGAGAGGGCGCAGGGGCAGGTGACCACAAGTACGGAAAGGGTGATCCAGAAGGCATCCTCCGGGGCAATGCCGGACCAGCCCCAATAGACGAAAATGGCCACCAGCAGGACGCAGGCCACAAACCATCCGGCCACTCTGTCGGCCAGGCGGGCAATGGCGGGTTTGTCCTGCCGGGCCCGTTTGAGCAGCTGAATGATGCCTGCCACCCGGGTCTGCTCTCCCACCTGGGTGATTCTGACTTCAATGGTGTGGTCCACATTCAGGCTGCTGCACAACAGATTGTCGCCAGCCTGTTTTTCTACGGGCATGTATTCGCCGGTCAGCATGGATTCGTTGACACTGCTGGCGCCATGGAGCAGAACGCCGTCTGCCGGGATGGCATCACCCGGCAGTACTCGAACATGGTCGCCTGGCTGAAGGTCGGCCACGGGTACCCGGATAAAACGACCCTCCACTTTTTTCAGACAGCTCGGGGGCAGCAGGTTGGCCAGTGTTCTTGCGGCACGGGCGGTGGCATGTCGGGCCCGGAGTTCCAGGTAGCGGCCGGTAAGAAGGAAAAAGGTGAACATGGAGACCGAATCGTAATAGACCTCACCACTGGCAAAAAAGGTGGCCCAGAGGCTGGCCAGATAGGCACCGCCAATGGCAATGGAGACCGGAACGTCCATCCCCAGGTGGCGGATTCTGAGGTCACGCCAGGCTGCCTTGAAAAAGGGGGCGGCTGCATAAAAGACCACGGGAGTGGCAACAATAGCGCTCATGACCCGAATGAAGTCCCGGTAGTGGTCTGCCATATCATTACTGATGGCGCCGGAATAGAGGGCAATGGCATACATCATTACCTGCATGGCTCCGATGCCGGCCACAGCCAGTCGTCGTATAAATTGCCGGTTTTCCTGTTTGAGAAGGGCTTCCTGCCGGTCGGAGCGCCAGGGAAAGGCTTTATAGCCAATCCGGTGTATTTCCAGGAGGAGGGAACTCAGGGGGAGGGTATCCGGTTGCCAGATAATCTGGGCTTCATGGGTACTGAGATTGACGTTGACTTGCTCAACCCCTTCAAGAGCGCCAATATGGTTTTCCAGCAGCCAGATGCAGGCCGCGCAAGTGATGCCTTCAATCAGCAGGCTGGCCATCCTGAGATTGTCCTCTGGTGCCTGGTGGCTTTCCTTCGGGTTATGATTTCGGTTCTGGTATGGCTGGACAAAGTCTTTCTGGATATCCTCACGGTCGTAGACCAGCAGTTCTTCCCGGAGTCGCGGGCTGACCCCCGAGGCCTGCTGGCCGGTATCGGTGCGGTGCCGGTAATAGCCGTCCAGTCCTCCGGCGACAATGGCTTCGGTGACTGCCTTGCATCCCGGACAGCACATAGGCTGGTGGACCCCTTCCACTTCGGCCTGGAAGACGACGGGCTCTTCGACGGGCAGTGAGCAGTGAAAACAGCGGATATCGGTCATTGGGTTACAGGCGGATAAAGGTTAATCGGCTCGCCCGGTGTTACCACGGTTTCCATGGTGACTTTCCAGCCCGTTTCATAGCCCACCTCAGGAATGTAGGCATCCTGGGTTTCCAGTTGCAGGTAATAGCGCCCTGCTACCAGCTCCTGAAGCTGGCCGACGTATTCCCCACTGACGGCCCGCTTGAGCGTAAGGGTTTTATCCTGCTTTTTGAACACCGGTGACAGAAAACTGAGTGTCAATTGCTCTGGCCACTCTTCCAGGCTTCCCTGGACAGCCACTCGAACCTCTCCAATCAGGTCATCAACGGTCACCGTCGCCTGAATGCCGAGCGTTCTGGCATTGTGGGTTCGGGTCCTGTCGTGATTGATGGCTTTACCGCTTTTGTAATAATCGTCGATCACGACGCTGTCCTGGTTGGAGAAAGCGGTGTACAGCTGGAAGCTCCCCCAGCAGAAGGTGACCAGCAGGATGCCGACGATATACCAGGCCCAGGGTTCCCTGTACCAGGGAGTGAATGGTTCCCTTGCAACTCTCCGCCCGGTAGGGGGGGCGCTATTGGCCGGTGAATTCTGATGCGTCATTGTCATGGGTATCCTTTACTGCCTGGGTACCATAAACCGGCTTTCTGCCGTAACTGCCTCCAGGCCTGGCTGGCTGGAAGTAATGCTGAACCGGATGGTTCGGGTGGTTGGGGCGCCCTGAATAATGGGAGCGTTTACCCGAACCACCTGTTGGTCGACACTGCCTGGTGCAACGACAAATGTCGTTTTGCCGGGCAATCTCAGATTTTCAATGCCTGCTACTTGCACGCTGATCTCATGGGGCTTCTGATCTTTATTGGCAATTTTCAGGATAAAGATGTTTTCAATGCGGTCATCACTGATTTCCCGGTACAGCACATTCCTGTCCCTGAGCACATCCAGCTCCATGGGAACACGGTTGTTCAGGCTGTAAAGAAACAGGCCGATCATCACAGTCAGTGCGGTCACATAGCCCACCAGGCGGGGACGGAGCCAGTGGAACCGGGTTCCTTTGGTTAATGAATTTTCTGTGGTGTAGCGGATCAGGCCCGGGTTATACCCCATTTTGTCCATAATGGTGTCACAGGCATCGATGCAGGCGGCACAACCGATGCATTGATACTGCAGGCCATCCCGGATATCAATACCGGTGGGGCAGACCTGGACACAGACGCTGCAATCCACACAGTCCCCCAGTCCCACGGTTTTGGGATCGACGTTTTTCCTGCGGGAACCCCGCTGCTCCCCCCGCTGCTCATCATAGGCCACCACCAGGGTGTCATTGTCAAACATGACGCTTTGGAAGCGGGCATAAGGACACATATATATGCAGACCTGTTCCCGGAGGTAGCCGGCATTGGCGTATGTGGCCAGGGTGAAAAAGCCCAGCCAGAATACTCCCCAGGGGGCGACATCAAAGGCAAGGACGTCAACCACCAGTTGTCGTACAGGAATAAAGTAGCCTACAAATGTCAGGGCAGTGGCAAAGGCAATGGTGATCCAGAGCGCCTGTTTGGCGGCTTTGCGAAGGAACTTTTCAAGGGACAGGGGTTGTTTATCCAGCTTCATGCGCCGGTTGCGCTCTCCTTCGGTCACCCGCTCTGCCCACATAAATACCCAGGTGAAGACACTTTGCGGGCAGGTGTATCCGCACCAGATGCGCCCGGCAAAGACGGTAAGGGCAAACAGGCCAAAGGCGCAGATGATCAGCAACCAGGAAAGCAGGATAAAGTCCTGGGGCCAGTAGGTAGTGCCGAAAATATGGAACTGCCGGGCAGGCAGATCAAAGAGGACCGCCTGTTGACCGTTCAGGTTGATCCAGCAAGTGCCAAAGTAGAGGAGAAAAAGCAGGGCGCCGCCGGTCATGCGCAGGGTTCGGTAGCGGCCGGTGAAGCTGCGTGTGTAGATTTTGTCGGACTTCTGGTAAAGGTCGATCAGTTCCGGTTCGGTGGTGGTCTGTTGTTTGTTCATTCGGGTTACCGGGTCGGTGACCTGTCACGGATAAAAAGCGGGCCAGGGGATTACCCTGGCCACAGGGGTTATTGCTCTTGCTTTTGGCTCAGGCTGTAAACATAAGCCGATACCAGGTGCACTTTCTCTTCACCCAGGATGTCCTGCCAGGGGGGCATTACCCCGTTCCGCCCTTTCCGGATCGTGTACTCCACCTGGGCCTGGCTGGAGCCATAAAGCCAGATGTTATTGGTCAGGTCCGGAGCCCCCAGGGCCAGGTTGCCGGTGCCATCGGCGTTATGACAGACGGCGCAGGTGGTGTTGAATATCTGCTTGCCCGTGGCGAGGTCATCCTGACTGGCCGAGGTCTCCAGTCCGGACAGGCCCCGGACATAGCTGGCCACCTGTTTTACCCCCAGATCTCCAATGACAGCGCCCCAGGCTGGCATCTGGCCCTGGCGACCATGGGCAATGGTTGCCTTGATGGCTTCCGGAGAGCCGCCGTATAACCAGTCGCTGTCCGTGAGGTCAGGGAAGCCAAAGTTACCTCCGGCATCGGTTCCGTGGCAGAGTGCACAGTTATTGGAAAAAATACGTTCACCCATTTTCAGGGCTTTGGGATTGTTGATCAGCTTCTCAATGGGGGTCGCAGCATAGCGGGCAAACTCCGGTGCGTAACGTCGGGCGTGTTTCTGCTGGTCTTTTTCCAGCTCCCCCACAGATGTCCAGCCCCAGATTCCTTCCCATTTACCCAGGCCCGGGTAGAGCAGCAGGTAAGCTGCGCTGAACACCAGGGTAAACACGAACATCAGGAACCACCAGTGGGGCAGAGGGTTGTCGTACTCTTCAATGCCATCGTAGCTGTGGCCGGTGGTCTCTTCTGTGGTGGTCTTGCGCTGGGTTTTCCGGGTGCCAAACAGGATGCCAACCACAAACACCATGCAGGCTGCGGTGAGCAGTACAATCCACCAGTGCCAGAAATTACTCATTGTTGTTTTACTCCTCTCGTCTGGGAGTTTTCAGTCATTTCTCTGTTACTGTCCGCTTCTTTCGTGTCATCGGCAAAGGGGAGAGCGGCCGCTTCGTCGAAATCGTTCTTGCGACGGCTGCTGTAGGCCCAGAAGACCACTGACAGAAATGCGATCAGGGCGACCACTGTCGCCAGTCCTCGTATCGTATTGATGTCCATCAGCGCTTACTCTTGATGACGGTGCCCAGCCCCTGCAGGTAGGCGACCAGGGCGTCCAGTTCCGTATGACCTTTCACCGCACTGGCGGCTCCGGCAATCTCTTCATTGGTGTAAGGTACACCCAGGGTTTGCAGGGCTTCCATCTTGCGGGCGGTGAGCTTGCCATCCAGTTTGTTTTCCGCCAGGAACGGGTAGGCGGGCATGATGGATTGAGGTACCAGATCTCTTGGGTTGATCAGGTGGGCGCGGTGCCAGTCATCGGAGTAGCGTCCCCCCACCCGGGCCAGGTCCGGGCCGGTGCGCTTGGAGCCCCAGAGGAACGGGTAGTCATAAACGGATTCTCCGGCCACGGAGTAGTGGCCGTAACGCTCCACTTCAGCCCGCAGCGGGCGGATCATCTGGGAGTGACAGCCGACGCAGCCTTCACGGATATAAATATCCCGGCCTTCCAGTTGCAGGGCGGTATAGGGTTTCAGCCCATCAACGGGCTCGGTGGTGTCTTTCTGGAAAAACAGGGGAACCAGTTCCACCAGGGAGCCGAAGCTGATGGCAATCACCACCAGCAGCACCATCAGGCCGATGTTTTTTTCGAGAATGTCGTGTTTGCTAGCCATTGTTTTTATCTCCCTTCCACCGGCTGCGGGGCCTGGTTTTCAGAAAGGCTATTGGTTTTGGTGGCGGTCCTGTAAACGTTGTAAGCCATGACCAGCATGCCCAGGACAAAGAAGGCTCCCCCTATGGCCCGGACGATGTAACCAAAGCTGCTGGCTTCAACAGACTCTAAAAAGCTGTAGGTCAGGGTGCCGTCTTCGTTAACTCCACGCCACATCATTCCCTGAATGATGCCGTTCACCCACATGGCGACGATATAGAGCACTGTACCCACAGTGGCCAGCCAGAAGTGGGCATTGACCAGGCTCATGCTGTACATCTGCTCCCGGCCGTAAAGTTTCGGGATCAGGTGGTACAGGGAGCCAAAGGACACCATGGCAACCCAGCCCAGGGCGCCAGAGTGCACGTGACCAATGGTCCAGTCGGTGTAGTGGGAGAGGGCGTTAACGGTCTTGATGGCCATCATGGGGCCTTCAAAGGTGGACATGCCGTAGAAAGAGAGGGAGACCACCAGGAAGCGCAGAATCGGGTCCGTGCGCAGTTTGTGCCAGGCACCGGACAGGGTCATGATCCCGTTGATCATGCCACCCCAGGAGGGTGCCAGCAGAATCAGGGACATGACCATCCCCAGGCTCTGGGCCCAGTCAGGCAGTGCCGTGTAATGAAGGTGATGGGGACCGGCCCAGATGTAAATGGCAATCAGTGCCCAGAAGTGAACAATGGACAGCCGGTAGGAGTAGACCGGACGCTCAGCCTGTTTGGGAACAAAGTAATACATCATCCCCAGGAAGCCGGCGGTAAGGAAAAAGCCCACGGCGTTATGGCCGTACCACCACTGAATCATGGCATCCATGGCACCGGAATAGGCTGAGTAGGATTTGGTCAGAGTGACTGGAATGGCGGCGCTGTTGACAATGTGAAGCACGGCAACGGTGATGATAAATGCACCAAAAAACCAGTTGGCCACGTAAATATGTCGGGTTTTGCGCTTCATAATGGTGCCGAAGAACACCAGGGCGTAACAGACCCAGACCACGGCGATCAGAATATCAATGGGCCATTCCAGCTCCGCATACTCCTTGGAGGAGGTCAGTCCCAGCGGGAGTGTGATGGCCGCAGCGACAATCACCAGTTGCCAGCCCCAGAAGGTAAAGGCCGCCAGCCAGGGCATGACCAGACGGGTCTGGCATGTTCTTTGCACTACGTAGTAGGACGTTGCAAACAGGACGCAGCCGCCAAAGGCAAAAATGACGGCGTTGGTGTGCAGTGGCCTCAGGCGGCCAAAGCTGGTCCAGGGCAGGCCCAGGTTGAGTTCGGGGAAGACCATCTGTGAGGCGATCAGCAGGCCCACGGCCATACCGACGACACCCCATACCACGGCCATGATGGCAAACTGCCGCACTACCTTATAGTTATAGGTCGGCTGTAACGTTGCAGTACTCATGCTCCATGTTACCTTCGGATTATACTTATGAGATTTGCTGTGTATTGTGGGTAAACCGAAGGGTAAATGTATTGATGCGGATCAATGCCCGCTCAAAATATGAGCCAGTAACCCCATGACTTTGCTTTTTTGCCGCTATGGGCATTTATAGTGTTGGCTGTCGAACCGGTGACGTGTAAATAGCCAGTGAATCCCGAGCTGCTGCTCCCCCTTCCCGGGCGTACTCCGGTGCTGGGCGGTTACATCCTTGTAAACTGTGTTTACTTTTCGACCTTATCGAACAGACTTTGGGTTGTACCAATTTGTTCTGACTATGCATTTATCCTCTTCGATCTGACGGGGAATCTCATCAATACCCCGGCAAACCCGTGGCAATCATACAGAAATATAAGGGTTATCGCTAATGCTTTTTCGGTCTTTATTGTGGGGATTTGTGAGGACGTGAAGGAGGCTGTTAGTGGTTAAAAACAGTGAGATTTGATGAACTGAGAGGAAGGCCGGTATTTTGTGCCGGTGTTTGTTATCCTCTGACGTTTATCCTGTGAAAAGCGCGAATGGGTTGATGGCATGAAGCTGCTCTGGAATAAAGCTCAGGACGGTTCACCGGTTCTGATTCTGGCCCATGGGGCGGGTGCGGGAATGGGCAGTGAGTTTATGGAGGCTATGGCGGGTCGACTCAGCTCGGCGGGTGTTACTGTGGTCAGGTTTGAATTTGATTACATGCAGCAGAGGCGAATTACGGGGAAGAAGCGACCACCGGATCGGCAGCCAAAATTGCTGGAGTGCTGGCAGAGGGTGTTGAAGCAGGTTACGGCTGAAGTGAAGGCGCCTGTTTATATCGGTGGAAAGTCCATGGGAGGACGGATGGCTACCCTGCTGGCTGCAGGCTTGCCTGAAAACACAGTCCTCGATGTGGAAGGCATTGTTTGTCTGGGGTACCCGTTTTATGCGCCGGGCAAGCAGGACAAACCAAGAATCGAACACCTTGAAACCCTGGCGAAGCCGACTCTGATTCTGCAGGGGGAGCGGGACACCATGGGCAATCGTGAAGAAGTTGAACGGTATGGGTTATCGTCATCGGTTCGGATAGGGTGGCTGGCGGATGGGAATCACGACTTGAAACCCAGGGTGCGCTCAGGTCACACCCATGATGGCCATCTGCAGGTTGCGGTTGAGCGCATTGTTGAGTTCTGTAGCGGGTAAGCCAGCGTTTACTCTTCGCTTTTGTGAATGCCGTAAATGGCATGGGCCAGAATCCGGTCTCCTACCTTTTCCCGGTTTGAGAGGATTCCCTCAAGTTTCATACCCAGGCGTTCACAGACCGCCCTGCTTCGATGGTTTTCCTCTGCGGCTGCAATCTGGACTTTATCCATGCCCAGTTCTATGAAGGCGTGGTTGATTAAAAAACGGCACACCTGGGTGACGATGCCCTGGCCCTGGTGCTTTTCTGCAATCCAGTATCCGATTTCTGCCACTTTCAATGTCCGGTTGATGGTGTTGAAGCCGCAGTTGCCAATGATCTCTCCATGATACTCAATGGCATAGGTGGAGCCCTGGCCATCGGCGTATTTATGAAGTGAGCTTTTAACAAAAGCCAGAAAGTCTTCCTCTGTCTTGCAATGCCTTGGCCATTCCAGCCACTGGGAAAGGTGGTCGTAGTTTTCTTTTACCAGCGCCAGATAAAGAGGGGCGAAGGATTCGTTTACCAGGCAAAGGTTGATTTCATGGTCAATGGCTAATTTGAACATTGTTAGTTCCTGTTGATGTTTGCGTGGTCGTTATTATGGCCAAATACTCATTATTGTTAGATGTATTTTAAATGGGGGGAGCGCTTTTGAAAATGACCCTGGTCAGGGATTGGTTAATGGATTTTCCTAACCACCTGGTTATTGGCTTTGATCAATTTAATCGGTATTGATATGGGTTGAATCGGGAGTGATAGTGCAAGGAGGCGCTCTAATGCATGTTGTTGGCGGTTGTCAGGTCGGTTGTTTAGAGCAGGTTGTGGATGAGAATAATAATAAAGATCAAGTTTCTGCAAGAATGATTGCTTGCTCTCCAGATTCATTGTGTAGGTCTGATTCTGTTGGGGTTGATTCCAGGTCGGCTGTTTGTAAGCTGATCAGAGATAGAAAAGTTCGTTTTGAAAAGGAGGTGGCTTCTTTTAAAAATCCTCCAAGAGAAATGGTTCGCCCTTTTACATGGTTTGTATATGGTTGCAAAAATATAATAATGAAACCTCTGGAAGGTATAGCAGGTCTTGGGATCTGGGCTGTTCATAAGCAGGTTGAGCAATATGGAGGGGTTGTTAAATCCGGATTTTCTCAATCGCTGGGGGAGTGGAAAAGAAATTCCGGTTTTTATAGTGGTGTAAACAATGGCGCCTGTTGGGCGCTTTGCTTGAAGTGGCTGGAGGCTGAATCTAATGGTGTAGACTTTTTAGGTCGTATCTATAACGAAAATGGTCTTGATTTTGAGATTTTTGATTCAGTTTGTGGCTTGCATCGGTTTGGTGGAAAGCATATACAGTCGGATGTAGAGGATGAATGGCTGGAGAATCATGGTATGGCTGTATGTGGTTACAGTATGAATAATAGTGAGGTTGATAAAGAGGGTTTTGCAGAACAACTTATTGATGCTGTTTTAGATAAAAGTAAAAATGAATTTCCTGGTAAGCTAATTAGTATTAATTTTGGTGGTTCAAGTCATGCCGTTGCTGTATTTCATGATTTGAGGAGAGGGGTGGTGAGGTTTTTTGATCCTAATTTTGGGATGTTTGAATTTTCAGATGTAAAGAAATTTGATCGCTGGTTTGTTAATGGCTTTTGGGCGATGAACGTTTACGATGGAGGAAGGGGGAAGAATAGTTTTAGAGTAAGACATATAGGAAAAGGGCATGTTGGGAAGGAGCGTTTTGATGATTTTGTTGAGAGTGTTCGCCGTGAGTCTGGTCTGGCAATAAAGTGTGTTGACTCAGAGAGTTTTGTGGTTCCGTCTGATGACGATCTGAGATTTGAGTTGTCCAGATTTGAAAATAATCGTGTGGCTGTTTATTGCGATGTCGGGGATGTTCTGAATGAAAATAAACTGCCGCCCAGTTATGTCAGGCCCAAGCCGAATTTTGATTTTGGTTGCAGCGGCAATAGGCTTGTTCTTTGGAAGGATGCTTCGTTACTGAACTGTCAGCCCGCTGACTTTGCCCAGGATATCTCCGGGTTTATGGAGGGTGCGAAGTATATGAAAAGTGATTTAATAAGCCGTGGCGCCATAAAAGGTTGATGTTTATTCAGAAGATGGCTGGCAGCGGCCAGAATATGCGCCACCTGTAGCTACAGGTGGCCTTGTTTATTAACCGTTGTTCTTCAGAAACTCCAATGAGGGTGCAAAGAAAGCACAGCCTGTCACCGGAGTGGAAAAGTTCATCAGATGGTCGTAATGCCCGTTGCTGTCCGCGGTTACCATGGCTTTCAGCATCTGGTTAAAGTGTTTTGGTGTTCTGCCATAGGCGATAAAGAACAGGCCGGCCTCGCGGGAGTCGCCGTAAGGCATACTGTGACGAAGGATTTCCATGCTTTTGCCCTGGTCATCTTTCAGGTTGACCCGCTTAATATGGGCTGTGGGGGCTTTCTGCTCACTGCTGAACTCAATATCATCGGCTTTGGTGCGACCAATGATCTTTTCCTGCTCCTGAACCGGTTGTTTCTCCCACTTATCCAGATGGTGGACGTAACGCTGGCAGTGAAGGTAACTGCCACCGGCAAAGGTGGTGTCTTCATCTCCTACCAGAGCAACCTCCGCCCGGTTATCCCCGGAAGGGTTTTCAGTGCCATCAACGAATCCGGTGAGGTCTCGGCTGTCCAGGTAGCGGAAACCATTGACCTCTTCTTCTACTTCCACGGTAGGTCCAAAGTCATTGAGTACGGATTTCATTAGTGAGAAATTGATGTCTTTGCGGTTCGAACGGATATGAAGCAGCAGGTCCCCGGGGGTGGCTGGTGCCTCACGGTTGCCATCCTTGATCGCCATAAACGGTCGCAGGGCTTTGGGTTTTGCTCCCGGGTACAGTTCGTTCCATGCCTCGCAACCGATACTGATGGTGGTGCTCAGGTGAGCGTCCGGGTATTGCTCTGACAGTTTCCGGGTCAGGACTGGAATACTGGCAATGACACTGCGTATGGTTCCGAGATGTTCCCGGGAGTGGTCAATGTTAAGTACCAGAAAAAGCGCATCCGTGTTGGCTTCAGGGGTGATTCCTGACTGGGGAGTTGGCATGGTTTAAGACCTTGAATGGTTACCTTTGGTGGTTGTAGCGACAAACTTCTGAAGAGTGTACCACCATGGAGTGGTTAATAAATGTCACGGGTCAATTACTTATTCTTATTAGTCGGGAAGCTTCATAGAATGATGGTTATTTTCTGACAGGCACTGGTTTGAAAGTGACTTTTCCGGGGGGCGTTTGTGAAAGCCCTGGCAAGTGGATGTTCACGCTGGTGATGGGAGTATTGATCATTGTCTTCGGCGTATGCCAATTATAAACGGGTCTGGCATTTTGCCTGGCCCGCCATTATCTCCAATATTTCGGTTCCCCTGCTGGGGCTGGTGGATTCAGCCGTGCTGGGGCATTTGCCGTCTGCCGAGTATCTGGGCGGGGTGGCCATTGCTGCCACGGTATTCAGTATGTTGTTCTGGGCCTTTGGTTTTTTGCGTATGGGAACCACTGGGCTGGTTGCCCAGGCGAAAGGCCGGGGGGATTGCGAAGCGTTCAGAAAATGGCTGGTACAGTCCCTGCTGCTGGCGGCTCTGGTAGGGCTGTTACTGCTGCTGTTTTCACCGGTTATTATCCGGTTTGCGCTGCCTTTTTTTGAGGCCAGTGAGGCGGTGGCGGCTCAGGCCGGGGTGTACTTCCATACCCGGATTTATTCAGCGCCTGCCGTGTTAATGAATTATGCCCTGATCGGCTGGTTGATCGGTATGCAGAAGCCAAGGGGGCCTTTGCTGATTCTGGTGTTGGGCAATTTTGTCAACATAGCCCTGGATCTGCTGTTTGTTCTTGGGTTGGGCATGGCTACCCGGGGGGCCGCTCTGGCCACCGTGATTGCGGATTACCTGGCACTGGCTGCGGGTCTGCTGCTGGTGGCAAGGGTGCTGGGTGTTGAAGCGGGGCGTTTTACCCGGGCAGTATTGAGAAAAATGCTGCTGGACTTTGGTGCCTTCAAGCGCCTGCTGATGTTGAATCGTCATTTGTTTGTCCGCACCCTTTGTCTTTTGTTTGTTCAGGCCTTTTTTACCGCCCAGGGTGCCCGGCTGGGGGATGAAGTGCTGGCGGCCAATGCCCTGCTGTTAAACCTGATGCTGTTGATCTCCAATGGGCTGGATGGTTTTGCCCATGCCGCCGAGGCGCTGACCGGTGAGGCTGTGGGCAAGGGCGATCGTCGTCAGTTTGCGGATATGGTGCGTACCACTGGCTGGTGCTCTGCGATCTGTGGTCTGTTGTTTTTCCTGGTGCTGGCACTGGGGGGGAACTATTTACTGGGATGGCTGACCAATATTGAGGCCGTGGCCCAACTGGCCTCTGCTTATTTGCCCTGGCTGGTATTTATGCCGCTGGTGGCGGTCTGGTGCTTCTGGCTGGATGGTGTATTTATCGGGGCGGTGAGAACCGATATGATGCAGAACACCATGCTGGTGGCCACTTTTATGGTGTTTCTGCCGCTCTGGTTTGTTACTCAGGGGCTTGGCAATCAGGGGTTATGGTTGTCCTACACCGTCTTTATGGCGGCAAGGGGAGTCGGGCTGGCTTTCATTTGTCGGCGGTTTGGTCAAAAGGAGGTCTGGTTTATGGCCAGGCAGAACCGGGTTTGAGGAGTGCTAAAGGCGATAAGAATGTCAGAGACAATTGAGAGTAAGGTGCAGCCATTAGACGTTGAAGTGCAGCATGAGCTGGATACCTGTGGACTGTTCTGTCCGGAGCCGGTCATGCTGCTCCATAATAAAGTAAGGGATATGTCGTCCGGAGATGTGGTACGGGTGCTGGCCACCGATCCATCCACCCAGAGGGATATTCCGAAGTTCTGCAATTTTCTGGATCATGAGCTGCTGGAAAAGCAGACCTGTGATGACCGGTTTGTGTACCTGATCCGCAAGCACTGATACAACTATCGATGCATTGGTTGATGCATCGATTGATGCTTCTATTGATAAAAATGCTTAAGACATTAGCGTTAACGGGGCTGTTATGGCAGGGGCAAAGTTTGCTATGATAGTGCGTTATTTCGCGGGCGGCTGGTTTTCCCGTTATTCCATAGCCCGTTTCTGACGCTGGCTACTGTAATACCGGGACTGTTGCCGAACTCTCTCAACCTTTGCATGAAGGCGGGGGTACTTCATGGCTGTAGTTGCCAAAAAGTCATCCATGATTTTTTTCTCGGATCCCACTGACCATTACTGTCACCGGGTCCGTATTGTATTGGCAGAGAAGGGCGTTGCTGTCGACGTCCAGAATGTCAACCCGGAAAACCTCCCCCAGGAGCTTTCCGATCTGAACCCTTATAATAATCTGCCGACTCTGGTGGATCGTGAGCTGGTGCTTTATGAGCCAAACGTCATGATGGAATATCTTGATGAGCGCTTCCCGCACCCGCCTCTGTTGCCGGTCTACCCGGTCAGCCGTGCCCAGAGCCGTCTGATGATGCACCGGATCCAGAAGGACTGGTGTGCCCTGGTGGATACCATTCTTGATCCAAGAACCAAGGAAACGCCTGCGGCCCGTGCCCGCAAGGAATTGCGTGAAAGCCTGATGGCCATCGCGCCGATCTTTGCTGAAAAGCCGTTCTTCATGAGTGAAGAGTTTACTCTGGTGGATTGCTGCGTGGCGCCCATTCTCTGGCGTCTGCCAGTGCTGGGTGTTGAGCTGCCCAAGCAGGGTAAGGCCATTCTTGATTACGCTGAGCGCTTGTTTGAGCGTGAGTCCTTCCAGGAAAGCCTCTCTGAAATTGAAAGAGAAATGCGGGAATAAAGGAAATCTGCAGTCCCTGATTGCCTGGAGGCATTTATGACGATGACCAGTAGCCGTTCGTATATTGCCAGAGCGTTGTATGAATGGATTCTTGATAATGACTGTACTCCCTATATTCTGGTGGATGCGCGTCGTCGTGGGGTTCTGGTTCCCATGGAGTATGTCAAGGATGGGCAGATTGTCCTGAATATTTCCCCCGTTGCCGTGCGTGCGTTGCACATCGATACCGATGTGCTGACCTTTGATGGACGCTTCGGGGGGAAGGCTCTGACCATTACAGTGCCGATACCTGCATTGATGGCTATCTATGCCCAGGAGAACGGTCAGGGTATGGTGTTTGAGCCGGAGCCTGATCTACCTGAGGAGGAAGAGGGGGCTGATTCGGGGCTGGAAGGGGATGATTCTCCTGAACCGCCCAAGCCACCCAGGCCGGGTCGGCCCAATCTGAAGGTGGTGAAATAACCATCGTCCTTCCTGAAAAGAGCTGCTTTGGCAGCTCTTTTTTTTTGTCTGTAGTGTATGGTGTGAGTAAATCCTGACTGTTGGCTAAAACAGGTTAACCTGGGTTCTCGTATAAATAGGCTTTCCCGCTTGGCGCAGTTTGGGAAGTAAACTTCCAGGTATCTGTTAAAGTAAGGGTTCTACTTGACTGGCCAAAACAGGAACAACAATGAAGCTTGCAATCATCAGTGGCAGCCATCGTCATGATTCCCAGAGTGGGCGTATCAGCCATGTTCTTTCTGAAAGGGTATCGGAGTTATCGCTGTTTGAGTCGGTGGATATTCTGTCGTTGTCCGATAATCCGCTGCCGTTGTGGGATGAGTCGATCTGGGCGGGTAATGAGGATTGGAAGGCCCGGCTGGCCCCATGGAAAAAGCGGTTGAAAGAGGTGGATGCTCTGGTAGTGGTTGCGCCGGAGTGGAATGGGATGGTGCCTGCGGGGTTGAAGAATTTCTTTCTGCTGTTTGGTTCGGCAGAATTGGGTCATAAGCCTGCGTTGATTACAGCGGTTTCTGCGGGGTTGGGGGGCTCCTATCCTGTGGTTGAGCTTCGTTCCAGCAGCTACAAAAATTGCAGGATCTGTTATCTGCCAGACCATCTGATTGTACGTCATGTGGCAAAGGCTTTTACCGGTGAAGATCCGGAGGGAGATCAGCGCATACAGGATCGTGCGGATTACTGCCTGAAACTTCTAAGGGAGTACTCGCTGGGTTTGAAGTCGGTCCGTGAGAGTGGAGTGGTGGATCATAAGACCTTTGGTAATGGGATGTAGGGGAGGGAGCTGGCAGTTTTCTGGAGCTGGCCTATGCTAATGCCTGTTTTCCTTGGGAGTATCTTCCTATGAAGCGGGTAACCGGTCTGCCGGCTCTGTTATTGGTGGTTTTCTGTGTCTTCTTTCTGGTGGGGTGTCCATCGCCGCATATTATTACGTTGAAGGATGGTGAGCAGATTGATACCAGGAATACGCCCAGCATGAATCGGGATGGTTTTTATGAATACCAGGAAGAGGATGGAACCGATGCCAGTATTAATGGAGACCAGGTTCTGAAGATAGAGAAAAAATAAAGAGGTGTAACGCCCCTCACTCGCTGGTGAGTGAGGGGAAGGTGTTCAATTGGATTCTTCCCCTTTTCACAGTTGCTGCTCAGCGACTGTTTACATTTCCTGGGTGAAGGTACGGGTGATGACGTCGCGCTGCTGCTCTGGAGTCAGTGAGTTAAAGCGTACAGCGTAACCGGAAACCCGGATGGTGAGAGAAGGGTACTTTTCTGGATTAGCGGCAGCGTCTTCCAGCATTTCCCGGGACAGAACATTGACGTTCAGGTGTTGGCCGCCTTCACGGGCAGTGCTTTCCTGAACTTCCAGTTCGAGTTCCCGGGATTCGAATTGACCCAGTTTCTCCAGGGCCACTACTTCGTCTTCCTTGAATTCGTCGGTTTTGGCGCAGATCAACCGGGCTTCACCGGCGGCTTCATCCATAAGCCAGATGGAGTTAATCAGGGCGCTGTTGTCGCTGGCAGTAATCTGAATGCCTTTCATTTTTCTGATCCCTTTCTGTTCAAGTTCAAAAAGTTTTTGCATCCTAACAGCTGATGCCTGAGTGATATCTAGGTATTAGCCGAGATCAATGAAAGTGTTTTTTCTGGCGGGTATTGCTGTAAATTATTGACTTGAAGCAAAGCTTTGTCTTGTACCGGTTGTGGCGAGAGTGAGTGTTCAGTCATCAGATGGAGAGGATTTAACCTCTCCATCAGTGAGGCTGATTATTGGTCTCGACTTCGGTCATGGTTTTCAATTCTGAGCCCGAGAGGGGTGGCAATATCCTGCCATCGGACCCATTTGAAATTGGTATTGTCCCGGGTTTCTCCTTCAGGACTGGTGGCTTCCGGGGTGTTGTTGCCATCGTGAACGACCAGCAGCCCTTCACGGAATCGCCAGCCCAGTCGGGCGTTGGTGAGGGCAGCTCCGTCGGTGTGCTCCACGCCATCCACAGAGCCTGGAGTGATATTGAACTCGCCCATATAGGGGTTGCCTTCATCCCGGCTGTATAAAACAAACTTATTGTCGGACTGGCTGGAAGCCAGCAGATAGCCTTGACCAAAGCCGGCATCATAGATGGCCAGGCCTTCTACGTCGGCTGAAAGGTGCTTGCCGCCAAATCCGGGGTCGTTGTTATAGTCGAGTTGGCAGATATATTCTTCTTCACTGTCGTCCCAGATACGGGAGTAGGGAACACCATACTCTTTAACGGTATCAACCAGCTCGATGCTCTCCGCCTTCCAGATTGAGGTTTTCAACAGGCCGACGTCTTCCTGGGCCATGTAAAGAAGTCCGCGGTGCTTGTCGACTACCATGCCTTCTACATGGGGTTCTTCGTCATCGTCTTCTCTGCAGGCTTGCCATAGAGCGCCGTTGGGCAGGGTGAACTGGCTGTTGACGTTGAACCGCTCGGCAATGGCATAGTTCACTTTGTCTTCTCCCTGGGAATAGAGCACCAGTTTGGCGATGTCTGTTCTGTCATTGCGGCTGACAAAGGCAAAGGCGGTGCCTGTGGTATAGGGTTTCACTGTCGCCAGTCCATAGGCGGTGGCCTTATCGTTGACCTCCTCTTGATTGCTGGAAAAAATCCATGGTGCATGAGCTGCAGTGACTTCCTTGAGCAGGGCGTTCCGGTTTTTCCGGTCAATCCGGAAGATGCGTAACTGGTCATAACCCCGGTCAGTGACCACGGCAAGGTCTGAAGTGTTATTTCCCATGGGGAAGTCATAAATCAGGTCGACATTGTTAAAGCGGCCGGGGCGGTCTTCCCCGGTGGGCGGGGGAGGCGCCGGGATGTGTTGGAGCAGTTGTCCTTCGAGGTTGTAAACGTCCAGTCCACCTTCTTTCAGGGTTGCTATGACCAGGCTTTTCCGGGGCTGGTAAGGGTGCACCCAGATAGCCGGGTCATCGGCATCCGAGTTATGTCCAGCCTCGTCGTCAAAGTGGGGTCTTGACTCAATGACAGCCTGAACACTGGTGGAGTGAGCATTGACCGCCTGGAGGGCGGTCAGGAGTGCAGCAAACGCAAGAACAATCCTTTTTCTCATGGTGGGGTTCCTGTGACTTATTCCCGTTGTTGGAGGGGAATACTGTACATTCCCTATATTCCAGCTTTGTTACAGTGCGGGGAGTCAGTCAGGAAGGGCTGGCCCCTCCCCGGTGGGGAGGGTTGAATGGCTGTTGGGCTTAACGAACGTATTCAAATACCTTGACAACCTTTTGCACGCCATAGGTGTTGGCGGCAATGGCTGAGGCTTCCTGGGCGGTCTCTGGTGTGACCAGACCCATCAGGTAAACCGTTCCGCGTTCGGTGTTGATTTTAATCCGGTCCGCCACAATGGCTTCATTGGTGACCATGGCGGTCTTGATTTTGGTGGTTAGCCAGCTGTCGTTGCTTTGCACGACGATGTCAGCATTGTCACCAATATCCAGCTCGTTATAGACCTGTCGGACTTTCTCGACTCGCTGGGCAGTGGCACCAGCCAGTTCTTTCAGTCTCTGGTTGGGAACCTGGCCGATCAGCAGAACAATACCGTTGAAGCTGACGACTTTGACTCTGGACTCCCGAAGTGCCGGGTCGGCCTTGTTGATGTTGACTGAAGCGACGGTTTCAATGGTCTGATCGTCCATCCAGCTGCCCCAGGTGCGCTGGTCTTTGTCGATTTTAATGGGTTCCTCATTGACTGAGTCCACCAAGGCTGCGCAGCCGCTGAGCAAGGTTAACAGTCCAGTCAGCAGAATTGCTCCAATGGGCTTCATAAACTCCCCCTGCATAATTTCCTCTTGAGTGTTGAAAGGCTGATACGTTGGAATGCGTGCTTATCCCCCGGAAAAAAGGAATTCATCAATCAGGTCGCAGATGCAGTGTATGATCAGCGTGTGCACCTCCTGAATGCGATGGGGGCTGTTATCGGGCACCCGGATCTCCACTTCCTCCGGGTGCAGCAGTCTTGCCATGTCGCCGCCGTCTTTTCCGGTCAGGGCGACTACCTGTATGTTTCGGTCATGGGCCGCCTGAATGGCCTGAACCATATTCGGACAGTTGCCATTGGCGGAAATGGCCAGCAACACATCCCCTTCCTGGCCCAGGGCCCGAATCTGTTTTGAAAACACTTCGTTGTAACTGGAATCGTTGGCAATGGAGCTCATGGTCAGGCTGTCGGCACACAGAGAAAGCGCTGGTAGGGCTGGCCGCTCCCGGTCATAGCGGTTGAGAAGCTCAGAGACGAAGTGCTGGGCGTCACCGGCCGCTCCCCCGTTCCCGCAGGCCAGAATTTTGCCTTCACTGAGCAGGGTCTGCACCATCATTTCTGCAGCTTCAGCGATCAGTGGTGGGAGTGTGTCAGCCGCGCGGATCTTGGCATCAATGCTGTCTGAAAAATGTTGAGTGATACGTTCTTGCATGCCTTAAACCCATGAGTGAAAACAGCCGGGTGGATATTGAGTCCAGATGGATTTGAAAAAGGGAGTGGCTGTCTTCATGATCCTTTTTACAGGAACCGCAACGAAAAAGAAAATCGGCGCCCGGTTTAAAGTGGTTCCAGAGATTCAAAATGCGCCCTTAATCCATTGTAAGCGGTTTTTCCCTTCCGAGTCATGGCTGTTGATGGACAGGGTGTCAAATCGGCAGGTTCGGTGGTTGTGCTGGCGGTTTTTCTGGAGATAGAGGGCGGCGGTACAACGAATTTTCTGCTGTTTTCGGTGGGTGATTGAGTCCGCAGCACTGCCAAAGCGGCTTTTGCATCGGTAGCGGACCTCAATAAATACCAGTGTTTCATTGTCCAGCATAATGAGGTCAACTTCGCCGGTTTTGCAGGCAAAGTTCTTTGTAAGAAAAGTCAGGCCCTGGCGTTTCAGAAAACCCAGGGCTTCTCTTTCTGCCTTCCATCCTGCCGGGTTGCTGACCTTAAGAGTCCAGAACATTGATTTAAAATCAGCCGTGAACAGAAAGGGATCTACAGGTTTGATAAATCGTCGTTTATCTGCCGGGGGATCGGCAGTGGGGTCAGTCGTCCGCCCCGGAACAGTTGCCAGGAAAGCTCCCGGTGCACCTTGCCGTCGGGACTGATGCTAAGGGAACCGGTCAGTCCCTGGATCTGGCTGCCCTGAAGGCTGATCAGTTGCTGAAGTCGGGGGTAGAGGTGATAAGCATCCACGCCAAGGGCGAACAATGAGCCGTATTGAGTGCGGGACTGGGGCCACAGTTTGTTGATTTTTTGCTCCAGCTGGGTGGTTGTTCCGGGGGTCAGCCAGGGCATGACCGGGATGCGGATGCCGTTCATGTCCTGATCCTGGCTGGGGTTGGTTCTGCCGGAAAAGGCGTTTGAAGTGGCATAGACGGGCACGTTGCCTGCGTACTGGTAGGCCAGGGCTGGCTTGATTTGTCGGGCTTCTTCCGGGTTGGCACCGATAAAGACCATGTCTACGTCCTGGCGGCGACGAGCCTGGAATCCCAGTTTTTCCCCAAGCTGGCGACTCAGCTGTCGGGCTCTTGCCTCACTCTGGTCGGTGTGAAGAAGCTTCCCGGTCATCTGGCTGAATTGGGTGGATGCATTAAATTGGGCTGAGGCGATGATTTCCCCATCCAGTGTCTGCCAGGTGTTGATAAAGGTTTGGCTGACTTTTCGGCCCCAGTCTGAGTCCGGGGTGATAACAATTGCACGGCGGTGTCCGTCCAGCTTGCCCCTGTGGGCTGCCATTTGGGCTTCGTCTTCGGCTGAAAGGCCAAACTGGTAAAGGTTGGCGTTCCGGGGTGGGGGAAGCAGGGGGCTCATGGAGTTATTCTGGTTATCTTCGATTTTGTCATTGACGTAGTTCAGGGCCAGAAGGGGGATGCCTTGAACCGGTTCGGCCTGAAGGCGTCTGACATTGGCTTTGCTAAGGGGACCGATGATCAGTTGGGCTCCCTCTTCCATGGCTTGCTGTGCCAGGTCGTTAATGGCGGTGTTATGGGTGTTATAGAACTGAAGTTCTGGTTGCGGGTCCTGGCTGTTTATTGCTGCTTCATAGTGGGCGGTTATGATGCCATCCCGGACTGATCGGCCTGCTTTGCCAAGGCCTCCGGACAGGGGGAGCAGGATGGCTATTTTCTGGGGTTTTTGCAGGGCGCTGGCCCTGATGCTGTCAAAGTTGTCGGGCAGGTAGGCTGCAGCCGGGTGACCGGGCCATTGACTTCTCCACTGCTGCAGGCTGGTCAGTTGCTGGTCAAGTGGGGTTTCGGACTGATAAATCATGGCAAGGCTCAGCCAGCCTCGAAGGCTGGTGGAGGTCTCGCGGTTATAGAGGGATTCCAGGGTGGTCCTGGGCGCATGAAGCAGTGTTTGCCAGAAACTGTCGTAATAAGCGGTTTTCTGCTCCTCGCTGAGCAGGGGGCTGGCCAGTAGCCATTCGTCCAGAGCGGCTTTGAATTCGCCAAAGCGGGAATAGGTGAGGGCCTTGAGGATGTGTGACTGCCCAATGATCTCCGGGTCGTTGCTGCTGATGACTGGCTCGCGGTCCAGCCATTCAAAGACCTCCCAGTTTTTTTTGTGTATCTGGGCAATGGTTGCCTGCTGAACTGCCAGGTGGGCCTGGATATCCCGAGGTAGTTCATCATAGGGCATTTCATCCAGAAGGGTCTTCACTTGTTCCGGTGAAGAGAATAACAGCTCTCTGGTGATCTCCAGGGTCAATCTGGCCCGTTCCGGGTAGTGGGTGCGGGCAGCCAGAATCAGGCGCTGGTCAATGCTCTGATGCTGGGGGAGGGTGGAAGGCTGGCTGGTATTGACCGATGGTCCTGATGAGCAGGCTGTCATCAGCAGGGTGGCGATGGTCACGAATGCAAAAGCAGGCAATCTTCCAAGGGTGCTGGTATACGTCGTCATCAGGTATTGCTGGCCGCTCGGTTGTCTTCAATGTCGGGTTGGCTGTGGTGCTTCCTTGTGAGTCCCACTGATTGTACACAGGGCAGGGGAGTGAAACTATAGATTATTTTTTTTGAGGATGCCTGGGTTAAGATGGCGTCTGTAAAACTGGATGAGCAGCGGTTTTTATGTCTGATAGTGCCTTGTATATTGTATCAACCCCTATTGGTAATCTTGGTGATATGACGCCGAGGGCCATAGAGGTCCTGAAAAAGGTGGATGTGATTGCCGCGGAAGATACCCGTCACAGCCGTCGGCTGATGAACCACTTCGGAATTGAAACACCCATGATTCCCTGTCATGACCATAACGAGCGGCAGCAGGCAGAGCAGATTCTGGGAAGAATGAGTGCGGGGGCGTCTGTGGCTCTGGTCAGTGATGCGGGAACGCCGTTGATTTCAGATCCCGGTTTTTTTCTGGTCAGAAGTGTGCGGCAGGCGGGCTTTCCAGTGATTCCGGTTCCCGGCGCTTGTGCCTTTATTTCTGCGCTTTCCGTAGCGGGTCTGGCAACCGACCGCTTTTTCTTCGAAGGCTTTCTTCCGGCCAAAAGTTCGGGGCGGTGTAAACGGCTGGATGAGCTTTGTGCTTTTCCCAATACCTGGGGTTTTTATGAGTCTCCCCATCGTATTCTGGATTGCCTGGAGGATGTTCAGAGGGTATTGGGGGAGGGTCGCTATATTGTTCTGGCCCGGGAAATGACCAAAACCTTTGAGACTGTGATTGCAGGCCCTGTTGCTGAGGTTCGGGAGGTTGTGGCATCGGATGCAAATCAGAGAAAGGGGGAGTTTGTGGTTCTGGTGGAAGGTCTTAAGGAAGAGGTTGATCAGAGTATTGATGCCGATGCTGAGAAAATGCTGGTCCGGCTTATGGTTGAGTTGCCCCTGAAAAAGGCCGCTGCCGTGGTGTCTGATCTGACGGGTTTCCGAAAGAAGGCGCTGTATGAGAGAGGGCTTGCCATTAAAGAGGGAGGCCTTGAATAGTCGTAAAATGGCTGCAGGGTATGAGGCAGAAGCTGTTTCATGGGAAAGGAGAGTGATAGGTGGCAGGGTGTTCTGGCCCTTGGGGTTGATTAACGGTGCGCTGGCGAGTACTATTCGCCGCCTCGAGTTGGCCGGGCAGTCGCTGTCTGTCTCTGTTCTTTTATAGAAGCGGAGGTGGATGGAGGAAAGTCCGGGCTCCACAGGGTAGGGCGCCAGGTAACGCCTGGGGGGCGAAAGCCTACGGAAAGTGCAGCAGAGAGTAGACCGCCTAAGTCAAACCTTTTCTTGAAGAGGGTTGACCGGTAAGGGTGAAAGGGTGCGGTAAGAGCGCACCGCATGGCTGGTAACAGTTCATGGCACGGTAAACCCCGCCTGGAGCAAGACCAAATAGGAATCCTGTAGGTGTGTACCCGCACTGGATTCGGGTAGGTTGCTTGAGGTGTCTGGCGACAGACATCCCAGATGAATGACTGCCCAGGCCTGTTTGACAGGCTGGACAGAACCCGGCTTACAGGCCAACTCGTGTTTATTTTTCTGTTTTTTCGTTGCAGCATTTCTGTGGAAGGCATTTTCCAGATTCTTTTTGGGTAAATGATCGCTGTCTTACAACGTTGCTCTTCTCTTCTGGTTGATTGAAAAAAAACTGCTTAGTGCGGTGGCATTTGTTTTCTCTTCATTTTCCTTTCTTTGTCTTTGATTGTTGATGGCTCTTGCATCTGGCTGATGGGTTGCCCTGCGTCTGCTTTCTCCTTTTCTGGTAGATGGGCTCTGTCTTTTTTCTATCCGTGCCTCTTCTGTTCAGGTAGAAGCCCCGCTTGACGTGGGTTTTCAAGGTTTCTATAGTGTGCTTTAGTGGTGCAAAGTGGATAAAAGTGGGTCAATGTTCAAACTTTAGTGGGTTAGGGTGGCGACAGAAGAGGTTGTAAAGGTTGAGTGACCGCCCGGCCAGGGAGAAAGACGGTTGTTTCGAGGTGTGAATGCCATCAATCTGGACGCCAAGGGACGTCTTGCCATACCTACCCGTTATCGGCAGGTATTGCGGGATCGTTGTGACGGTGCTCTGGTGGCCACCATCGATACCGATGAACCCTGCCTGTTGATCTACCCTCTGGATGAATGGGAGCTTATTCAGCAGAAAATTGAAGCGTTACCCAGTTTTCATCCCATGACCCGCCGGATCCAGCGATTATTGATCGGCCATGCCACGGACATTGAACTTGATGGCAGTGGTCGTATTCTTGTTCCCCCTTTATTGCGCGATTATGCAGGCCTTGAAAAGAAAAGCATTTTGCTGGGTCAGGGCAAGAAGTTTGAATTATGGGATGAGGGTTGCTGGACTGAGCGCCGTGACCAGTATCTGAAAGAAGCCAGTGAAGCGGAAGAAGTTCCAGTTGAACTGCAGTCACTGTCTTTGTGAGACATTTTTTGTGAAAGCTTTATGAAAGCAGTAGATGGTAGTAATAACCCGGATCAATCGGCGGATGAGCCTTCAATTGAGGCATCTATGACGTCATCGCCGGAGCACAAAACGGTTCTGCTCCATGAGGCGGTGGAGGCATTGCTGACTGATCCGGATGGCACCTATGTAGACGGAACCTTTGGCCGGGGTGGTCATAGCCGTTTGTTGCTGGAGGGGTTGTCTGACCAGGGGCGACTGATTGGCATCGATAAAGATCCGGCGGCCATTGCCACCGGTGAGAAGCTGGCGTTGGAGGATCACCGTTTTTCGATACATCACGGATCCTTCACAGATATCGATCAGGTCAATGGCGACGACCCTGTGGACGGTATTTTGCTGGATCTTGGGGTTTCGTCCCCTCAACTGGATGACCCGGAGCGGGGCTTCAGCTTTATGAATGATGGCCCCCTGGATATGAGAATGAATCATCAGCAGGGTGAAAGTGCTGCCCAGTGGCTGGCCAGGGCAGAGGAGCAGGAGATCAGCAAGGTCATCTGGGAATACGGCGAAGACCGTTTTTCCCGAAGAATGGCCAGGGCCATTGTCCGGGAGCGGGAACTGGAACCCATCCTGACCACCCGACGGCTGGCCAATATTATTGCTGCCGCCTGCCCGACCCGGGAGAAGGGTAAGCATCCTGCGACCAGGGCGTTTCAGGCGATCCGGATCCACATCAACCGGGAGCTGGATGATCTGGTGCTCTGTCTGGATCGGGCGCTGGAAAAGTTGAAGCCCGGTGGACGCCTGGTGGTGATCAGTTTCCACTCTCTGGAAGACAGGATCGCCAAACGGTTTATCCGGAAGCACCAGAAAGGGGATGAACTGCCCAGCTGGTTGCCGGTGACAGAGGACCAGCTGAATCGCCGAATGAAGAGTCTGGGAAAAGCGGTCAAGCCTTCCCAGGAGGAAGTTGCCGAAAACCCAAGGGCACGCAGCTCCATTATGCGTGTGGCTGAAAAACTGGTGTGATCTTTGGTGCAGACATGGGTGCAGCGCAGCTGAAAGATTTGTTTTTACGCAGTTATGTCACGCTGTTTCTGCTGCTGCTTGTGGTGTTTTCCGGTTTGTCGGTGGGGTATGTCTCCTATGAGAACCGGCGGCTGCACAACAATATCCAGCAGGAGCTGGAAAACAGAAACAGTGCCCAGGTGGAGTGGGGGAAGCTGCTGCTGGAGCACAGCACCCTGACGGCACCTGGGCGTATTGAGAAACTGGCCAGGGAGAGGCTGGGTATGGAAGTTCCGGGATCCGGTCGCATTGAGAGGGTGCGCCCGTGAGCAGGGTTGAAGGTAAAAGCCGGAAGTCCGGGGTGTCCCGTGTTCGGGACAGGCACTCTCGTAAGAAAAAAGCGCCTTTTTTCGGCCTGGCAAGTCATGCATGGGCGGACAGCTGGGCAAAGAGCCTGGCAAAAAAGTGGCGCCTGAAAACCGTGCAGGCCCTTTTGGTCCTGGCGGGCCTGAGCATTGGTTACCGGATTGTCGACCTGCAGTTACTGGATCGGCATTTCCTCCAGAACGAAGGGGATAAACGCTCTGTTCGATATGAGTCCATTGCCGCTCACCGTGGGGTTATATTTGACCGGAATGGCGACCCTCTTGCCGTCAGTACACCGGTGGTTACCCTTTGGGCTGTGCCGGACGAGCTGCTTGGAGCACGAAAGCGCTGGCCTGAACTGGCCCGTGCCCTGGGAAAGTCTGAGGACTGGCTGGCCAGAAAGGTCAGTGCGGCCAAAGGGCGTGAGTTTGTCTATCTCCGTCGGCAGATGACGCCTGAAGCGGGTGCGAAAGTCAAGGCGCTGAGAGTGCCCGGCGTTCAGGTGAAGCACGAGCAACGACGTTACTACCCCGCGGCGGAAGTGACTTCTCACCTGGTAGGGTTTACGGATATTGATGAGGTTGGTCAGGAAGGCATGGAACTGGCCTACAATGACTGGCTGTCCGGAGAGCCTGGAAAACGGAGAGTTCTGAAAGACCGTAAAGGTCAGCTGGTTCGCCAGGCGGAACTGGTCAAGAGCGCCAGCCCCGGTAAAGAGCTGATGCTCAGTATTGATCTCCGGCTGCAGTATATGGCTTACCGTGAGTTGAAAAAGGCGGTTGAGGCTCACCAGGCAAAAGCAGGCTCTCTGGTGATGCTGGATGTTGAAACCGGTGAAGTGCTGGCAATGGTCAATCAGCCCAGCTACAACCCGAACAACCGGTCTGGTATGAAGGCGTACCGCATGAGGAACCGGGCCGTGACCGATATGATGGAGCCCGGCTCAACTCTTAAGCCCTTTACGGTGGCAGCGGCTCTTGAGTCCGGACAATATAAGCGGGATACCGTGATCCAGACTGCACCGGGTTATATGCGCCTTGGGCGGGATCAGGTTCGAGACATGCGTAACTATGGCGCAATTGATCTGACAACGGTCCTGGTCAAGTCCAGTAATATGGGCGTCTCTAAAATGGCCCTGGCTATAGGGCCGGATAAAGTCCTGGATATGATGCAGCGTCTGGGGCTTGGTCAGAGTACGGGAACCGGCTTTCCTGGAGAGAACCCCGGTTACCTCCCTTACCGGGATCGCTGGAGCGACATCGAAATCGCCACGCTCTCTTTTGGCTACGGGTTGACGGTAACGCCTTTGCAGTTGGCTCAGGCGTACATGGCGCTTGGGGCTGATGGGATAATGCGTCCGGTCTCCCTGATAAAAAGGGATGTTGTGCCGGAGGGCGTCCGCATCATGGATGCCTCCATTGCCAGAGACCTTCGCAATATGCTCAAGGCGGTGGTTCATGGTGGGTCCGGGCGTCGTGCCAAAATTGAAGCCTATGACGTGGGTGGGAAAACAGGGACTGCCCGCAAGGTGGTCAACAGTGGTTATTCAGAGGATCACCATATCGGCATGTTTGCCGGGCTGGCACCGATCGACAAGCCCCGCCTTGCCATTGTGGTTGTGATTGATGACCCCCAGGGCAAGTCGTACTACGGCGGGTTGACCGCGGCGCCGGTGTTTTCAAAGGTAGCATCGGGTGCATTGAGAATGCTGGGTGTTGAGCCCCGCAGCCAGAAAGTGTTGACCGCGGACAGGCATCTCCAGGGCTCTGAACCCTGGCAGGGTTATGGATTCCGGTTACCGGTAGAAAAGGCATCTGCCCCGGTTTCCGTCAATGAAGGCTAGAGTGAGCAGTTTTTACGGATAACGCTTTATAGCAGGCGTTTTGACAGGAATAGCAATGACAGCACAGACAGGACAGACTCTGAATGGAGTTTTGGCCTATTTGCAGAGGCCTCCCGTGAAGGAGGATAAAACAGTGAGTCACCTGACCCTCGACAATCGAAAGATTGCCGGGGGTGAGTTGTTTATTGCCGTTCCCGGTTTGCAAGTGGATGGCAGGCGCTTTATAGAAGACGCTTGTCGCCAGGGAGCGGCTGCGATCCTGTTTGATAACAGCGATGGCCTGGAGCCGACACACTTTTTCAGTGATGGCTTTGAGAGAGAGTCTTTGGTTTCCTCCTGTCCGGTGATTCCTGTGGCCGGTTTGAAGGAAAAAGTCGGAATGCTCGCTGATCGGTTCTATCGGCGGCCTTCTGAAAAAATCAAGGTAATGGGGGTGACTGGCACCAATGGTAAAACCTCCTGCTGCTGGTATCTTTCCCAGATTCTTGAGCACCTTGGTCAGCCCTGCGCCCTGATGGGAACTGTAGGCCAGGGAATGCCCGGAAACCTGAAAGCCTCACTGAATACAACTTCTGATATCGTGTCCCTTCAACAGTATCTGGCAGAACTGGTGACGCAATCGATTCCTGCAGTGGCCATGGAGGTCTCTTCCCATGGTCTGGACCAGGGGCGGGTAGCGGGAGTGACTTTTGAAGTGGCGCTGTTCACCCATATCAGCCGGGATCATCTGGATTATCACGGAACGCTGGAGGAGTACGCTGCGGCCAAGGCCAGGCTGTTCTCTGAGAACGACTACCGTCATGCTGTTATTGGCAGGGACGATGCTTTTTCGGAGCTGATGCTCAACGCCTGCCCGGATCATGTTCCGGTTACTACCTGGTCACTGTCGGATACGTCGGCGGATGTATTTGCCAGCCACCTGCAGGCCCACACTCAAGGTTTTACCGCAGAGATTCATACGCCCTGGGGCATTGGCCAGCTGGAAACGGCCTTGCTGGGTCGTTTCAATCTGGAAAACCTGTTGGCAGTCATTGCTGTCCTTGGGGTACAGGGTTATCCGCTGAATAAGATCCTTGAGGCGATTCAGGATCTCACCACGCCTCCCGGGCGCATGCAGCAGTTTGGCGGTGGTAGCCAGCCTTTGGTGCTGGTCGATTATGCCCATACCCCGGACGCCATAAAAAGTGTGCTCAGCGCCTTGCGTGAGCATGGTGCCCGCAGGCTGGTCTGCATATACGGTTGCGGCGGTGACCGGGATCCCGGCAAGCGCCCGTTGATGACGGCTGCCGCCCTGGAAGGGGCCGACCGGGTAGTGCTCACCAGCGATAATCCCCGAACTGAGGACCCTCAGAAAATCATCGGGGATGCCCTTGAAGGGGTCAGCGAGCAGGATCAAAACCGGATGGAAGTGGTGGTTGACCGCCATGACGCCATTGCCGGTGTGATTGCCCGGTGTGAGCCCGGTGACATTGTGGTGGTGGCCGGTAAGGGGCATGAGAATTATCAGGAAATCCATGGGGTTCGCCATCATTTTGATGACCGTGAACAAGTTCAGGATGCGCTGGCACTGAGGGAGGGGCAATGATTCAGACATTATCCCTGTCCACTCTGGCGACTCTGGTAGGTGGCTCTATTCAGGGCGGCTCTTGTCAGAGCGATGAGTCCCGGGAAGAAGTCCAGGTCAGTGGTGTCAGTATTGATACCCGGACGCTGAAGTCCGGTGACCTGTTTATTGCCATCAAGGGGCCGAGGTTCGACGGGCATGATTATATTGCCCAGGCTGCCGCAGCCGGTGCAAGCGCCGCTTTGACTGAACACTATGTGGAAAATGTGGAAGGCGTGGCAATCCCCCAGATTGTGGTGGCAGACACCCGAAAGGCGCTGGGTGTGCTGGGTGCAGCCAACCGTGATGCCTTTTCCGGCGTTGTCATTGGCGTCACCGGGTCCTGTGGCAAAACGTCGGTCAAAGAGATGCTGATGGCGGTGTTTTCCGGCCAGGGCCCCACGCTGGCAACAGAGGGAAATCTCAATAATGCGCTGGGGGTGCCTTTAACACTTCTTCGTATCGAATCCCGGCATGAATACGCTGTAATTGAGATGGGAACCAGCTCTCCCGGTGAAATTGCCTATATTGCCGGCCTCGGACGTCCGGATATCTCCCTGATTACCAACGCGGATGAGACTCATCTTGCGGATCTGGTGGATGTAAAGGGGGTGGCCCATGAGAAAGGGTTTATTCTGGATGCCCTGAGTTCAGAGGGGGCCGCTGTGCTCAATCGGGATGACGCTTTTTATCGGGAATGGTGTGACCGTGTCCACAGAGCCGGGGTTAACCGGGTTGTCAGCTTCAGCCTTTCTGACGAGAGTGCTGATTGTTATGCCAGCCAGGTGGTGTCTACGGAGTCGGGTATGGCTTTCACTCTTCATGTGGGAGAGCAGTCTTTACCCGTCCGGCTCTCTTTCTGGGGGCAGCACCAGGTTCTCAATGCCTGCTGTGCGGCAGCAGTGGCCAGTGCCCAGGGCCTGCCATTGGACATTATTGCTTCAGGGCTGGAAAATGCCCGCCCCTTTCAGCGTCGTGGCCAGCGGTTTCATCACACCAGTGGGGCCCTGCTGATTGATGAAACCTACAATGCCAACCCCCGGGCCACCCTAGCTGCAGTAGACCAGCTGGCGGACTGTGGTGGAAAAACCATCATGGTGATGGGCGATATGCTGGATCTTGGAGAGGTGTCTGATCAACGCCATCGGGAAGTGGGTCGTTACGCCCGCGAGCGGGGGGTTGATCATTTTCTCAGTTTCGGGCCGTCGGCCAGACTGGCCAGCGAAGCCTTTGGCAAAGGGCGCCATTTTGACAGTAAACCGGAGTTGATTGACTGGCTTGAGCCGGTTCTGGCCAAAGGTGTGTCAGTTCTGGTCAAAGGGTCAAGAGGAATGAAAATGTTGGATGTTATCAAGGCCCTGGCAGGGCCTGACTATAAGGGAGAAGCCTGAATGCTGCTCTGGCTGGCAGATTTTTTATCCCAGTATTATCACGGGTTTGCGGTATTTAAATACCTGACCCTGCGCGCTATTTTCGGGGTGCTGACAGCGCTTGGTATGAGCCTGTGGCTGGGACCGCACTTTATTCGAAAGCTCAGTTTTCACCAGATCGGTCAGTCGGTAAGGGATGATGGCCCCCAGAGTCATCTCAGTAAAGCGGGTACCCCCACCATGGGCGGCGCACTGATTCTGATCTGTATTGCCATCAGTACCCTGCTATGGGCCAACCTCAGCAACCGCTATGTCTGGGTGGTGTTATTGGTGACTGCTGTGTTTGGAGCGGTTGGCTGGGTAGACGACTATCGCAAGGTGGTGGAGAAAAACTCAAGGGGGCTGCCTGCCCGCTGGAAGCTGTTCTGGCAGTCGTTGGCCGGGCTGGGTGCGGCAATATTCCTGTATATGACGGCGCCTTCCGCCGTTGAAACGACGCTGATTCTGCCCTTTTTCAAACACGCCTCGCTGCAGCTGGGCCCCGCCTTTATTCTGCTGACCTATTTGACGATCGTGGGAACCAGTAACGCGGTCAACCTGACCGATGGCCTGGATGGTCTTGCCATTCTGCCAACGGTGATGGTGGCGGCCGCCCTGGGGGTGTTTGCCTATCTTAGTGGCCATGCCTCTTTTGCCCAGTATCTGCTGATTCCGGCGGTGTCAGGCTCCGGTGAACTGGTGGTGTTCTGTGCGGCTCTGGCTGGCGCCGGACTCGGTTTTCTCTGGTTCAATACCTACCCGGCCCAGGTGTTTATGGGGGATGTCGGTGCCCTGGCTCTGGGAGCTGCGTTGGGCGTTATCGCGGTGATTGTCCGCCAGGAAATTGTGCTGGTGATTATGGGTGGGGTGTTTGTGATGGAGACGGTGTCGGTCATTCTCCAGGTGGGTTCCTATAAGCTCACCGGCCGTCGTATCTTTCGTATGGCGCCTCTGCATCATCACTTTGAACTGAAGGGCTGGCCGGAACCCCGGGTCATTGTCCGGTTCTGGATCATCACCATTGTGCTGGTGCTGATCGGGCTGGCCAGTCTCAAAATTCGCTAACAGGTATCAGGCTGAAAGGTTTAGAGAATATACATGACCAGTGACGTCGGGCTTATCGGCTCAAGCTGTAACAGGGTGATTATCGGTCTTGGTAAGACCGGGCTGTCCTGCGCCCGATACCTTCACAGTCGAGGCCTGCCTTTCCGGGTGATGGATACCCGGCAGGCACCACCCGGCATTGAGGAACTTCGCCAGCAGTTCCCGGATATCATGGTGCATACCGGTGGGTTTAATGAAGAGTGGCTGACCGCGGCGGATGAGCTGGTGATCAGCCCTGGTATCCCCTTGAGTGAACCGGCCATTGACCGGGCTATTCACCAGGGGGCCACTGCGGTGGGTGATATTGAACTGTTTTGCCGGGAGGTGAATCGCCGCTTTCCGGAGCGGCCGCTGGTGGCCATTACCGGTTCCAATGGCAAAAGCACCGTAACGACCCTGGTCGGGGAAATGATCCGTGAGTCAGGACTTACCCCGGGTGTGGGAGGGAATATCGGTACACCGGCGCTTGATTTGCTCGAGCGGGAAGGTGTGGATGCTTATGTCCTGGAGCTGTCCAGTTTTCAGCTGGAGACCACTGACAGCTTGCGGGCAACCGCGGCGACGGTGCTCAACCTGACCCCGGATCACATGGATCGTTATGCAACACTGGCTGATTATCATAAGGCCAAGCAGAGGATCTACCGGGGCTGTGCAACCGCTGTTTTTAATCGGGATGATCCTTTGACTTCCCCTTTGCTGCCGGTCACCGCCGGAGCCACTACCTTCAGCTCCAGAGTGCCTGATCTGGGACAGATGGGGTTGCTGGTGGATGGAGACGGTACCTGGTTGTGCCGTGGTCTGGAAAAAAGAGTGAATGCTTCACAGATGCGCCTGAAAGGGCGGCACAACCAGTTGAATGCACTGGCTGCCATGGCCCTGGGAGAAGCTATTGGCCTGGAGGCCGATGCCATGGTCCGGGCGATCATTCACTTTTCCGGGTTGCCCCACCGGTGTCAGTGGTTGGCGGAATATCAGGGGGTCAACTGGTTTAATGACTCCAAGGCCACCAATGTGGGCGCTGCTGTGGCTGCTATTGAAGGGCTTGGGGAAGGCCTGGATGGGCAGATTGTGTTGATTGCCGGTGGCGATGGCAAAGGGGCTGATTTTTCAGAACTGAAGCCTGCTGTGGCAAAGCATGTGAGTCACCTGGTGCTGATCGGCCGGGATGCTTCTCAGATCGAGCAGGTCGTTGATGGGGCTTCCCAGGTTCATCATGCAGACAGCCTGGATGAGGCCGTCAGAGTTGCCGGCGAGGTTGCCGGTTCCGGCGATGCTGTTTTGCTGGCACCTGCCTGTGCCAGTTTCGATATGTTCAACAGCTTCGAGCACCGCGGTGAACAGTTTGCCGAACGGGTGGGGGAGTGGTGCCGATGCTGAAAATAACCGGTCGGAAATCCATCCTTGAGCGCAGCAGCGAAGCCTCTGAAGTGGTCGATGCGATTCGCCTGAAAAGCTTCGATACGCTGTTACTGGGGCTGGTTCTGCTGATGCTGGCGGTTGGGTTGGTGATGGTGGGGTCCGCCTCCATGGATGTGTCCAATACCACCTTTGGCAACCCGTTCCGGATTGTTATCAAGCAGCTGGTATTTATGCTGGCAGGGCTTGGGGCCATGGGCGTGATGCTGTTTATTCCCATCAGCCGGATTCAGCAGTACAGCTGGGCGGCTCTGTTCGTTGCCTTTTTTCTTCTGTTTGCAGTGTTGCTGGTAGGCCGGGAAATAAACGGCAGTATTCGCTGGATCCCCCTGGGCTTTTTCAACCTGCAGGCCTCAGAGCTGGCCAAGCTGAGCGTGGTTATTTATATGGCGGGTTATCTCGTTCGTCACCTGGATGAGGTCAGAACCCGCTGGATCGGTTTTGGTAAGCCCATGCTGGTCTTAATGCTGGTGGCGGCCCTGCTGCTGGCGGAGCCCGACTTCGGAGCCGTGGTGGTGCTGACCGGCGCGGTCATGGGCATGATTTTTATGGCAGGGGCCCGATTTCACCAGTTTTTGCTGCTGATTCTGCTGGTAGCGCTGGGGATTGCGGCCCTGGTGGTCATGGAGCCTTATCGCATGGCTCGACTGACCTCTTATATGGATCCCTGGGCCAATGCCTTTGGCAGCGGCTATCAGCTAACTCAGGCTTTGATTGCCTTTGGTCGGGGAGCCTGGCTGGGTGAAGGTCTGGGCAACAGTATCCAGAAGCTTTTTTATCTGCCGGAAGCTCATACCGATTTTGTCTTTGCAGTTCTGGCGGAAGAATTTGGTCTGGTGGGGGCGTTACTGGTCCTGGCCACATTTATGCTGATTACCTGGCGATCATTGCAGCTGGGATTCAGGGCGGAAAGCAAAGGTTTAATGTTCCACGGATTTGTGGCTTACGGCATTGCCCTGTTGTTCGCCAGCCAGGCCCTGATCAATATCGGCGTGAATACCGGTTTGTTGCCCACCAAGGGGCTGGCGTTGCCTTTGATCAGTTATGGTGGCAGTAGCCTGATTGTAAATTGTATGGCATTTGGCGTGTTGTTAAGAATTGATTATGAGCGACGGTCGGCAAAGGCCGTTGAAGAGCCGGTCATTGCTGGCAGAAAGGCCGGCAGAAAGCGCAGCAGCAGTAATGGAGGTGCCCATGAGTGAGCTGGCACCACTGATACTGGTGATGGCAGGTGGCACGGGAGGTCATATTTTTCCGGGGCTGGCCACGGCGAAAGCGCTTCAGGCGGAAGGCTATCGGGTCCACTGGCTGGGAACCCCCGGTAGCATGGAGGCCGACCTGGTTCCGAAGCAGGGCATTGATATCAGCTTTATCCCGGTAACAGGGCTTCGTGGAAAAGGGCTGGGCTTTTTGCTGAAAGCCCCCTGGCGCCTGGGGCTGTCTTTGTTCAGGGCGATTCGGGTGATGCGCCAGCACCAGCCGGTTTGTGTCGTGGGCATGGGAGGCTATGTGACCGGGCCTGGCGGAGTGGCTGCCCGATTACTGGGTATACCGCTGGTGGTTCATGAACAGAATGCAGTGGCGGGCTTTACCAACCGGGTTTTGGCAAAGATAGCCTGCCGGGTGCTTGAGGCTTTTCCGGATACCTTCCCGGAGAAACTTCGGGGTAAGGTGTACCTGACCGGAAACCCGGTGCGTTCAGATATTGCCTCGGTGCCTTCCGTGGCTCCCCATTCGCCTTTGCGTCTGCTGGTGGTGGGAGGTAGTCGGGGTGCCCTGGCTATCAACCGGTTGATGCCTCAGGTTTTGAAAAACGCCGGTGGCCAGGTCACGGTCTGGCACCAGACCGGCAGGGTGAATTTTGAAGAGTGCCGGGAGGCTTATCGGGCTTGTGGGGTTGAGGGCAAAATTGAGCCCTTTATTGATGATATGGCCAGGGCCTATGAATGGGCTGATCTGGTTCTCTGCCGATCCGGTGCTTTGACCGTGGCCGAGCTGGCTGCGGCGGGCCGGGCGGCGATTCTGGTGCCCTACCCCCATGCGGTGGATGACCATCAGACGGTCAATGGTGACTATCTGGTCAGCCGGGGAGCAGCGCTGATGGTTCAGCAAAATGAATTGGATGTAGACGGTTTGACAAAAATGATACTGGAGCTGGCGGAGTCTTCCGGTCAGCTGGAAGCCATGGCTTCAGCGGCGAGATCCTGTGGGCATTCCGGAGCAACCCGGGACGTTGTCACGCACTGCCTGGCAGCAGGCGGAGTGGAGGTGTCCCATGCCTGATCTGAAAAGTTGTATTCCGGTGGTTGCCGTACCTGAGATGCGGCGAATTCGCAGGATTCATTTTGTCGGCATTGGCGGTTCCGGTATGTGCGGTATTGCTGAAGTTCTGTTGAACCAGGGGTATCGGATTTCAGGTTCAGACATTCGCCAGTCTCCCGTGACCCAGCGACTCGAAGGGCTGGGTGTAGAGGTTTTTATCGGACACCAGTCTGGTAATGTGGAAGGGGCTGATGTGGTGGTGACCTCCACCGCAGTGGCTGCAGAGAATCCGGAAGTTCTGGAAGCGCAGGCGCGCCGTTTGCCTGTGGTGCCCAGGGCTGAAATGCTGGCGGAGCTGATGCGTTACCGTCACGGGATTGCGGTGGCGGGCACCCACGGCAAGACAACCACCACCAGTCTGCTAGCGTCAGTGCTTGGGTTCAGTGGCATGGATCCGACGTTTGTGATTGGCGGACGACTCAACTCTGCGGGAACCAATGCCAAGCTGGGTGGCAGTCGCTACCTGGTGGCGGAAGCGGACGAGTCGGATGCTTCTTTTCTCCACCTTCAGCCAATGGTATCCATTGTTACTAATATTGATGCTGATCATATGTCCACCTATGATGGTGATTTCAGCAAACTTAAGAAAACATTCATCGATTTCCTTCACAACCTTCCCTTTTACGGGGTTGCCATTGTCTGCATTGACTGTCCTGTTGTCCGGGAACTGCTGCCCGGCATTAAACGACAAGTGATTACCTATGGGTTCAGTGAAGATGCCGATTACCGAGCGGTTAATGTTCGGCAGCAGGGCATGAAAACCCTGTTTGACCTGGTTCGCAGAGTGCCAGAGGGTCCGGTAGACGGGCCTGAAGTGGATGAAGAACCGGTTGCCGTTGAGTTGAATATTCCGGGGCGGCATAACGTTTTGAATGCCCTGGCGACTTTTGCCACGGCTGCTGATGAAGGGGTGCCGGATCAGGTCATTGCGGACGGTCTGGCTCAGTTCGGTGGTGTCGGAAGGCGTTTTCAGGTCCATGGCCAGTTCAACACATCTGTTGGTGAAGTGATGTTGGTGGACGACTATGGTCATCACCCGACAGAAGTGGATGCCACCATCAAGGCGGTGAGGGAAGGCTGGGAAGGCAAGCGTCTGGTGATGATCTACCAGCCTCATCGCTACTCCAGAACCCGTGATCTGTACGAGGACTTTGTTGATGTGCTCTCCCGGGTGGATGTGCTGTTGCTGATGGAGGTTTATCCGGCCGGTGAAGATCCAGTGCCCGGGGCTGACAGTCGTGCCCTGTGTCGCAGTATCCGGCAGCGTGGCCCGGTGGATCCGATTTTTGTCAGTCGTCCGGAAGAGGTCGAGTCGGTGCTGGCCGGTGTGCTTCAGGATGGTGACCTGCTTCTGACTCAGGGGGCTGGTGACATTGGTGCGCTTGCGACAAGGTTGGGGAAGAGTGCTCTTGATCTGTCTGCCCGGGATGGGGGGATTTCATAATGAGCAAATCGGGTAAGACAACAGCCCGCTCAGCTGCGAAAGCCGTTTGTGACGCGGATGAAAAGAATGATCAAAAGTCAGAGGATATTGAGGTAATGAAGTACGTCCGCAGTTCGGATCATTTTGACCCGAAGGCGTTTGGCAAGGTTGCCGTGCTCTTTGGAGGAAACTCTGCAGAGCGGGAAGTCAGCCTGACGTCGGGAGAGCGCATTTATGCGTCTCTGGTCCGACAGGGGGTGGAATGCCAGCTGATTGATACCGCAGAAAAAGCCATTGAGCAACTGATCAGCTATGCCCCGGATACGGTTTTTATTGCCCTGCATGGTACCGGTGGTGAAGATGGTACCATCCAGGGGGGGCTTGAAAGCATGGGCGTTCCCTATGCGGGCAGTGGTGTTATGTCGTCCGCCCTGGCCATGGACAAGTACCGTTGCAAATTGTTGTGGCAATCCATAGGCTTGCCCACACCGGAGTTTGCCCTGGCCATGGGGCCCGGTGATCTGGAGTACTGCGAGGCGCTGCTGCCTGCTTTCGTTAAACCCAGCCTGGAAGGGTCCAGTGTGGGTGTAACCCGGGTGGACAGAAGGCAGGATCTTGAAAAGGCGCGGCTGCGGGCTGCGGAGCATAATGGCCCGGTGCTGGTTGAGACGTTTATTGATGGGCCGGAGTTTACCGTGGGCATTCTGAATGGCCAGCCTTTACCGGCGGTCAGGATCCAGGCAGAAGGCACTTTTTATGATTACGAGGCCAAATACCTGTCGGACAATACCGGATACTCCATTCCCTGTGGGCTTTCTTCTGCTCAGGAGCAGGAAATGCAGGCCATTGCCCTGACGGCTTTTGAGGCGCTGGGTTGTTCCGGCTGGGGGAGAGTGGACTTTATGCAGGACCAGCAGGGTCGGTTCTGGCTGCTAGAGGTGAACACCATTCCGGGAATGACGGATCACAGCCTGTTGCCGATGGCTGCGGCTCACGCCGGGCTCTCTTTTGATGACCTGGTGATTGAGATCCTGAAAACCGCCGGCTCGAACTGACGGGCGGGTGAACGATCAGTGCGGTGAGCGTTTTGAGAGGACAGGAGTGTTGAACCGAAACTCAAGCCGGATCGCACAGACAAACCGGGCAGTGGCGTCCCGTAAAACGCCTTCCAGAGGGGCGTTTCGTAAAAGGGCGTCCCCCGGGAGAATGAATGCCTGGAAAGCGCTGCCCTGGCAGAGAATGTTCCAGGGGCTGGTTTCGGTGTTGTTGCTATCGGGCCTGTTCTACAGTGCGCCGGGATTGATGAACTGGGTCAATCAGCCGATAGCACGGGTGGAAGTGCATTCACCGTTCCAGAACTTGTCCCGGCAGGGCGTGGAAGAACGGTTGCAGCCGTTCTTGGAGGCGCGCTTTTTTGAGCTTGACCTTGAAGGCATGCGCACTGTCCTTCAGGCAATGCCCTGGGTAAAAGCGGTTTCAGTCCGGCGATACTGGCCAGACCGGCTGCAAGTCAATATTGAAGAGCAGCAGGCGGTGGCCCGATGGGGAGACCGGCAGCTGATCAGCAATGACGGTGAGGTTTTTACACCGGTTGATGTGGCGAAGTTTTCGGCCATGCCGGTGCTGTCCGGCAGTGAGGACAAGGCTTCTGAAGTTATGCAGCAGTACCTGGCGATCAGTCAGTTGCTGAGGCCTATGGGGCTGGCGGTGATGACGCTGGAGCGAAGTGAAAATGGGGCCTGGCGTTTCAAGGTCGGGCATGTGGTGGTCAATATTGGTCGTGACAGGAGAATGGAGAGGTTGCAGAGATTTATCCGGCTCTACCATGCCAGACTGGAGTCCCAGTGGCAGAGGGTCAGCCGGGTGGATCTGCGCTATTTAAACGGCGCTGCTGTGGCCTGGAGAGGCAGTGTTCAGAAACATTAGTCTGTCGGATTCTGATACATGACGGGTTTTGAGGTTTGGGAAGATTAATGCCATGACATCGGCAGAAAACGGAAGCATGATTGTTGGCCTGGACATTGGCACCTCAAAGGTGGTGGCCATTGTTGGAGAGCTGAACGCCGAAGGTGATATTGAAGTCATCGGTATCGGATCGCACACTTCCCGTGGGTTGAAGCGGGGGGTGGTGGTCAATATCGACTCCACGGTGCACGCTATGAAAAGGGCTGTGGAAGAAGCTGAGCTGATGGCTGGCTGCCAGATACACTCTGTCTACGCAGGGATTGCCGGAAATCATATCAAGAGCCTTAACTCCCACGGCATTGTCGCGATTCGTGAGCGGGAAGTGACCCATGCCGATATTGACCGGGTGATCGATGCGGCCCAGGCTGTGGCGATTCCTGCGGATCAGCGCATTCTGCACATCCTGCCCCAGGAATATGTGATTGATAATCAGGAAGGTGTCAAAGAGCCACTGGGAATGTCCGGTGTCCGCCTGGAGGCAAAGGTTCATCTTGTGACCTGTGCGGTCAACGCTGCCCAGAACATTGAAAACTGTATTCGTCGCTGCGGCCTTGAGGTGGATGATGTCATTCTGGAGCAACTGGCCTCCAGTTACTCAGTGCTTTCCGAGGATGAAAAAGAACTGGGTGTCTGTATGGTGGATATCGGTGGGGGGACCACGGATATTGCCATTTTCACCGATGGTGCGATCCGTCATACCGCCGTGATTCCCATTGCCGGTGACCAGGTGACCAATGATATCGCCATGGCTCTTAGAACACCGACCCAGAATGCGGAAGATATCAAGATTAAGTACGCCTGTGCCCTTGCTCAGCTGGCCGGTGCCGATGAGACCATAAAGGTTCCCAGTGTGGGGGATCGCCCTCCCCGTGAGCTGTCCCGGCAGGCGCTGGCTGAGGTCGTAGAGCCCCGTTACGATGAGTTATTTACCCTGATTAATGCCGAGATCCGCCGGAGCGGGTTTGAAGACCTGATTCCTGCGGGCATTGTGTTGACGGGGGGGACTTCGAAAATCGAAGGGGCCATTGAACTGGCGGAGGAGATCTTCCATATGCCCGTCCGTCTTGGTGTGCCCCAATCCATCAAAGGCCTGAGTGATGTGGTCTGCAATCCTATTTATTCCACCGGAGTAGGCCTGCTGCATTATGGCCAGAAGGCGCAACAGGAAGGAATGAAAAAGTCCATTGGCAGCAAGCCTCAGGATACCAGTTTACTGAGTCGTATGAAGCGGTGGTTTCAGGGGAATTTTTAATTCCCGGAGATACCAGTGCTACTTGAGTGTTTTTGACAATTTGCCCGACTATTTGTCCGGATAAAGGTGAAAAAAAGGAGACAGCCATGTTTGAATTGGTGGATAACGTACCGCAGGAAGCGGTCATCAAAGTGATTGGTGTTGGCGGCGGCGGTGGTAATGCCGTGTGCCACATGTTGAACAGTCAGCTTGAGGGTGTGGAGTTCGTCTGTGCCAATACAGATGCCCAGGCTCTGAAGAAACAGCACTTGCAGGCGCATACCCATTTGCAGCTGGGTGCATCAATCACCCGGGGTCTGGGTGCCGGGGCGAACCCCCAGGTGGGTCGTGAAGCGGCTATGGAGGATCGCGAGCGTATTTCGGAATTGCTCCGTGGTGCCGACATGGTGTTTATTGCCGCCGGTATGGGCGGTGGTACTGGAACTGGCGCGGCGCCAGTGGTGGCTCAGGTGGCTCGTGAAATGGGTGCTCTCACCGTGGCAGTGGTGACCAAGCCTTTCGGCTTTGAAGGCAAGCGTCGTATGGCTATTGCTGAAGAGGGCCTGAAAGAGCTGCAGGAGAGTGTTGACTCATTGATCACCATTCCCAACGAAAAGCTGCTGCCGGTGCTGGGTAGCGATGTCAGTCTGCTGAATGCTTTTGGTGCTGCCAACGATGTTTTACTCGGTGCTGTTCAGGGTATTTCGGAACTGATCACCCGTGACGGATTGATCAACGTGGACTTTGCCGACGTGCGCACGGTGATGTCTGAAATGGGCATGGCCATGATGGGTACTGGGGTTGCCACAGGTACTGGCCGGGCAGGGGAAGCGGCTGAAAAAGCCATCCGCAGTCCGTTGCTGGAAGATGTGGACCTGCAGGGAGCCCGAGGGGTTCTGGTTAATATCACAGCCGGGCTTGATTTCACTGTCGGCGAATACAATCAGGTGGGTGAAGTGGTTGGGCAGTTTGCCTCCAATGATGCCACAGTGGTGATTGGAACGGTTATTGACCCTGAGCTGACGGATGAGTTGCGAGTAACAGTGGTTGCCACTGGCATTGGCATCGGTGCAGCGCCAAAGGAACCGCTGAAAGTGGTGGAAAAGTCTACGACTACCCGGCCTGATGGCACACTTAACCTGGCTGAGCTGGATATTCCGGCAAAGGTTCGTAAGCAAAGCAAGGCCGTGGATCCGGAAGAAAAAAAGGAAGCGCGTCCCCGTCAGGTGGCCTCTGCAGATAATGTAGATTACCTTGATATTCCGGCTTTTCTGCGTCGTCAGGCTGATTAATCAGGGATTGACCGGGGCGTCAATAGGGTGAGGGTAAATGCTACCTTGTGTCATGAGCAGCTTTTGTTACAATGTGGCGTTGCATCCAAATAACAGGGGCCGACGAGGTCGCGGAACAGCGTTATCATGATCAGACAGCGTACTCTGAAAAACATTATTCGTGCTACGGGTGTAGGCCTGCACTCAGGTGAAAAGGTTTATCTGACCCTGAAGCCGGCCCCCGTAGATACCGGCATTATTTTCTGCCGAACCGACCTGGATCCTGTGGTAGAGATTCCAGCCCATGCCCTCAATGTAGGACAGACGACACTTTGCACTTCATTGCAGAAAGACGGCTCGCGCATCGACACAGTTGAGCATCTCCTTTCTGCACTGGCCGGGCTGGGTATTGATAACGCTTATGTTGAAGTCAGTGCCCATGAAGTGCCCATTATGGATGGCAGTGCCGGGCCTTTTGTCTTTCTTCTGCAGTCTGCCGGTATTCAGGAGCAGGGGGCACCCAAGAAGTTTATCCGGGTCAAGGAAGATGTGACCGTCACTGAAGGTGACAAGAGCGCTACCTTCAAGCCCTATGATGGTTTTAAAGTCAGTTTTACCATTGATTTTGATCACCCGGTATTTAAAAGTCGCTCCCAGACGGCATCCATTGACTTTTCCAGCACCTCCTTTGTCAAGGAAGTGAGCCGTGCAAGAACCTTCGGGTTTATGCGGGATGTGGAATACCTTCGTTCCCAGAATCTGGCGCTGGGAGGCAGCGTTGATAATGTGGTTGTGGTGGATGATTTCCGGATTCTGAATGAAGACGGTTTGCGTTACCATGATGAATTCGTCAAGCATAAAATGCTGGATGCCATTGGCGATCTGTACCTTCTGGGGCATAGCCTGATTGGGCAGTTTGTGGGACATAAATCAGGTCATGAACTGAACAATAAACTGGTCAGGACGCTTCTGGCGAACCAGGAAACCTGGGAGATTGTTACGTTTGAAGATGCCGATGTCTCTCCAATTTCTTACCAGAAGCCAGTTGCTGTTACGGTTTGATAGAGCGGGTAGCCTGTTGAGGGTTCAGAGAGGTTAACAGGAAGGTCGCCCAGTCAGCGGCCTTGTTTGTATCTGGGGATGCTGGGGTTGAGCTGAAGCCGTCATTTTTCTGTCCTGGTCGTGCAAAAAAAGTGCTGCCTGCCTTAGGTTGTCAGAGTTTATGAAGCGCTTTTTTATCGCCGGGATTGAATATAACATGTTGTTTTTGCGATTTTTTCTCGGTTTTAGAATGCATTATTCAGGCTTTGGGTGGTGGGTTCAGTGAAAAGTGTGAGGCCTGCGTACAGGCGGTGTTTTGAACTTTTCCTCATATTCCTAGAATAAAACGGTAGGTGGGGTGTTTCTGTTGATGAATTCCACCGAATTTCAGGGGGAGTCCAGTCCCCATTGGTTGGTGCTCTTTTTCATGAAGAGTTTTCATGAAGGGCCGTTCATGGCTGCTGGTCAGTCTGGAGTGAAGGGTTTTAAATGAAAGTCATTGTGGTGAGCCAGGATCATTCGCGAACGCGGACGTACACCGGAGGCGGGTGGCAGCTGGTGAGCGCAGTTGTCGTGGCTGCATTGTTTTCCATGCTGGTGGGTGGAACGCTGGTTTATTCATGGATGACTTTAGGCAAAGAGCAGATGCTGACCAGTGAGGGGGTGCAAAACTGGAAGCAGGCCCTGGATGCCCAACAGCAGGATCTTGGTCTGGTTCGTCAGCAGACGGAGCAGCAGCTGGACGCATTGATGCTCAGGGTGGCCGAACTTCAGGGGCGTATTACCCGCCTGGACGCTCTGGGTGAGCGGTTGACGGTTAAGGGCAAGCTGGATGACGGAGAGTTCGACTTCAGTGACGCTCCGGCCATTGGTGGCCCCCATGAGGTCGCCGAGGTGGATCAGGTCCATGATCGCTCCTCTATTCTGGAAGCCATTGACCAGCTGGCGGACCAGATCGATAACCGCGAGCAGCAGCTGGATTTGCTCGACAGTCTCCTTTCTACACGCACTCTTCATGATGACGCTTTTCTGGCCGGCCTGCCTGTTCGAAAGGGTTGGCTGTCCTCCCGTTTTGGTCGGAGAACCGATCCATTTACCGGCAAGGCTGCATGGCATAACGGTGTGGATTTTGCCGGCAAGCGGGGTTCGGAAATCATCGCTGTGGCTGCGGGGGTGGTTGTCTGGTCAGGGCAGCGCAGTGGTTTTGGGTTGCTAGTTGAGATAAACCACGGTAATGGTTATGTCACCCGGTATGCCCATAGTCAGGAGAGCCTGGTGAAGGTGGGGGATATTGTCTCCAGGGGGCAGGCCATTGCAAAAATGGGCAGTTCCGGGCGTTCTACCGGCCCCCATGTTCATTTTGAAGTGTTGAAAAATGGCAAGCCCCAGGACCCTTCCCGCTATATTTACAGGGCGGGAAAATAAGCGTTTTGAGAAAAATGATGAAATAACAGCCGTTTCTGCAGCTGTAGCCGAGAGTTTTCTTTTCGTGTTACAGCTTTGGTTGTTGGGTTGAGCGGGTTACCGGTTTTGTTTAGCCTGTTGTTTGTTTCTGTCTGTATCGCATTCTTTCTTTTTTATTTCCGTTCAGTGGTGTTGTTTTTTTATTGTCTGTATGACCTTGGATTAATTGAGTGGGCGCAGGCCTTGAAATTACCGCTTCCAGCCCCATAACTCCTGATAGATAGTTCAATGTCAGCATAAATTGACAGAGTCAATGCCTTTTGATTGCGTATTTCCTGTTCAGGGCTCTGCACTTCAGGTGTGAAAGGCTTTAGCATTTTTAATGCCTGATTGATCGGTATCTCAGAAATGCGGCTAATATAGATGAGACTTTGCTGTGATTATCATAGAATGTTGGACTATTGTGCGCTTGTCTGCCCCGGCCCGGGTTTGTCGGCAGGAGGACAGCCCCGGAAACAGAGTGTGAGACTGTAACCAACTTATGTTTGCTTCTTTAATCAAGAAAATGATTGGCAGCCGGAATGACCGGCAGCTGAAACGCATGGGCAAAATTGTCAAATCAATCAATGCCTTTGAAGAAAGCCTCGCTGCTCTGAGTGACGATCAGCTGAAAGCCAAGACGTTGGAGTTTCGTGACCGTTTCGAGAAAGGGGAGACGCTGGATGCCCTTTTACCTGAAGCCTTTGCTGTGGTTCGCGAAGCCGGTAAGCGGGTAATGGGCATGCGTCACTTTGACGTTCAGATGATTGGTGGTATGACCCTTCATGAAGGTCGCATTGCCGAAATGCGCACCGGTGAAGGTAAGACACTGGTGGCCACCCTGCCGGCTTATCTGAATGCGATCCCCGGTAAAGGGGTGCATGTGGTGACCGTCAATGACTACCTGGCCCGGCGTGATGCCAACTGGATGCGACCTCTTTATGAGTTTCTGGGAATGCAGGTGGGGGTGGTTGTTCCCCAGCAGGATCCTGACGAGAAGCGCAAAGCCTATCAGGCTGATATTACCTATGGCACCAATAATGAATTCGGGTTTGACTATCTTCGGGACAATATGGCGTTTCGCAAGGAAGACCGGTTCCAGCGTGAGCTGTTCTTTTCTATTGTCGATGAAGTGGACTCCATTCTTATTGATGAAGCCCGTACGCCACTGATTATTTCCGGTCCGGCTGAAGACTCTTCTGAACTGTACAAGAAAATGAACCGCCTTGTGCCGTTGCTGAAGAAGCAGGACCCGCTGCCCGAAGGTGTTGAGCCGGAAGAGGTGGAGCTGACCGGTCACTTCTCCCTGGATGAAAAGGCCCGCCAGGTTGAGCTCAATGAGCTGGGCCACCAGTTCATTGAAGAGTTGCTGCAGAAGGAGGACCTGCTTCCGGAAGGGGAGAGCCTTTATGCCTCCAATAACCTGAACCTGCTTCATCATGTCAATGCGGCCCTGAAGGCCCATGTTCTGTTTACCCGTAATGTTGAGTACATTGTCCAGAACAATGAAGTCCTGCTGGTGGACGAACATACGGGTCGTACCATGCCAGGACGTCGCCTGTCCGAGGGGCTGCACCAGGCACTGGAAGCCAAGGAAGGGTTGAATATCCAGGCGGAAAGCCAGACGCTGGCTTCCACCACTTTCCAGAACTATTTCCGTAATTACGAAAAACTGTCCGGTATGACCGGCACCGCGGATACCGAGGCTTTTGAATTCCGGCAGATCTACGGGCTGGACGTGATTGTTATTCCTACCCATAAAGAAATGGTCCGTAAGGATGGCAATGATCTGGTCTATCTCACCATTGAGGAAAAGTACGAAGCCATCATTGCCGACATCAAGGAAACCGTTAAGGAAGGCCGGCCGACTCTGGTGGGTACTGCCTCTATTGAGTCGTCCGAACTGCTGTCCGGAGCCCTGAAGAAGTCGGGAATTCCTCATCAGGTACTGAACGCCAAGTTCCACGAAAAAGAAGCTGAAATTGTGGCACAGGCGGGCAAGCCTGGGGCCGTGACGATCGCTACCAACATGGCGGGTCGTGGTACTGATATTACCCTGGGCGGTAACTGGGAAGCAGAGATTGCCGAGCTGGACAATCCTTCCCAGGAGCAGATTGATCAGGTCAAGGCGGACTGGCAAAAACGTCACAAGGCGGTGCTGGAGGCCGGTGGCCTGCACATTATTGGTACCGAGCGCCACGAGTCCCGCCGGATAGATAATCAGCTCCGGGGCCGTTCCGGTCGTCAGGGTGACCCCGGTTCCTCAAGGTTTTATCTGTCCCTTGAAGACAACCTGATGCGGATCTTTGCTTCGGAGCGGGTCAAGAACTTCATGAAAGCCCTGGGCATGGAAAAGGGTGAGGCCATTGAGCACCGCATGGTGACCAATGCCATTGAAAAAGCCCAGCGCAAGGTTGAAGGCCGGAACTTTGATATCCGTAAGCAGCTGCTTGAATACGATGATGTCGCTAATGACCAGCGTAAGGTGATTTACAACCAGCGTGATGAATTGCTCAGTGCGGATGATGTTTCCGGAAGTATTGAAGCGCTGCGTGAAGATGTGGTCAGTGATCTGATCAGCCAGCATATTCCTCCCCAGAGCCTTGAAGAGCAGTGGGATGTAAAGGGGCTTGAAGAGAAACTGGCCAGTGAACTGAACGAGCGCATGCCCATCCAGAAGTGGCTCGACGAAGACGACCGGCTGGATGAAGAGGCGCTGCGGGAGCGGATTCTTGAAGGCATTGTTGCTTCTTACAAGAACAAGGAAGAGCTGGCGGGTGCAGAGGTTCTGAGAAACTTTGAGAAGCATATTCTGCTTCGCATTCTGGATGATAAGTGGAAAGAGCATCTGGCCACCATGGACCACCTTCGCCAGGGTATCCACCTTCGCGGCTACGCCCAGAAGAACCCCAAACAGGAGTATAAGCGGGAAGCCTTTGAGCTGTTCCAGCAGATGCTGGAAGATATTAAATGCGACACTATTCGTATTCTTTCTCATGTTCAGGTCCAGGAAGATGACCGGACCGCAGAAATGGAAAGGCAGCGGCGTGAAGAGATGGCGCGCCGGATGCAGTTTGAGCATGCTCAGGCGTCGGGTGTGGAAGGTGAAGAAGAGGGAGGCGAACAGCAGGCTCCCCAGGCTCAACCGTTTGTTCGTGAAGGCCGAAAGGTTGGCCGTAATGATCCATGCCCCTGTGGTTCTGGCAAGAAATACAAGCAGTGCCATGGCAAAATTGCCTGACGGGCAGATTTAACCAGTCATGAAGTGTCAATAGCGGGTCGGCTCACTGAGCTCGGCCCGTTTTTTTATCGTTCTGGAGCGGAGAATAACAATGGCGACAGGTTCGGGAGAGTGGGGGCATGTGCACCCGGTGTCTGGTTTCAGGCTGGGGTCTGCAAAGGCGGGTATCAAAAAAGTCGGTCGACGGGATCTTGTGGTAATGAACTGGGACCGGGGAAGCTCAGTCGCAGGAGTGTTTACCCGGAACCGGTTCTGTGCCGCGCCAGTGCATCTGAGCAAAGAGCGCCTGTCCGGAAACCCTGCTTTTTTTATGGTGAACACAGGCAATGCCAATGCGGGTACCGGTCAGCAGGGAATTGAGGCTGCCAGAAGGACCTCTGCTGAGCTGGCCCGGCTGACTGATGTGGGGGAGGATCAGGTGCTTCCCTTCTCTACCGGAGTCATCGGTGAGCCTTTGCCTGCAGATATAATCTGTGAAGGCCTGCCGGGGGCCGTTGAAGCGCTGTCGGAAAACCACTGGAATGAGGCGGCTGAGGGCATTATGACCACGGACAGTCGACCAAAGGGGGCGTCCCGGCAGTTCCAGGTTGATGGGGTCACTTATACGGTGTCCGGTATCAGTAAAGGGGCGGGCATGATCAAGCCCAACATGGCCACTATGCTGGCGTTTATGGCTACCGATGCGGCGGTGGAGCAGGGCTTTCTGCAAAGGCTGCTTGCTGATGTGGCTAACCGTTCCTTCAACCGGATCACCATTGATGGGGATACCTCCACCAACGACAGTTTTATGATGGTGGCCACCGGGGCCAGGGGAAATCAGCCGGTGGAAACCCTTGAAGGTGAACTGGCGCAAAAGCTGGTTACTGCGGTCCATGAGGTTGCCATTGAGTTGGCTCAGGCGATTGTCAGAGACGGTGAAGGAGCCACCAAATTTGTGACTGTCAGGGTTGAGGAGGCGCAAACACAGGGTGATGCCCTTGAGGTGGCCTACACCGTTGCCCATTCTCCGCTGGTTAAAACAGCCCTGTTTGCCAGTGACCCTAACTGGGGGCGTATTCTGGCGGCTATTGGCCGGGCAGAGGTGGCAAAGCTGGCCATTGAAAGGGTCTCTGTCTGGCTTGACGATGTGCCCCTGGTAACCTGCGGTGAACCGGCTAGAAACTATACCGAAGCGGCGGGGCAGCGGGTGATGGATCAGGAGGATATTCTCATCCGGATCTCTCTGGGAGAGGGCGAGTGTGTTGAGGAGATCTGGACCAGTGACTTGTCCCATGAGTATGTGAAAATCAATGCTGAGTACCGGACCTGAGTTCATGAGCAAGTGTAAGCGGGTTCACGTAGCGGTTGGCGTCATTGTTGGCAGAGATGGTCGTATCCTGGTGGCCAGACGCCCCCAGAATAAGCATATGGGGGGCTTCTGGGAGTTTCCCGGTGGTAAGGTGGAACCGGGGGAAGATGTCCGGGATGCTCTGGCAAGGGAGTTGAAAGAGGAGCTGGCTATTTCTGTTTCAGCGTTTCAGCCGTTGATTCAGATTCGTCATGATTATCCCGATAAGTCCGTACTGTTGGATACCTGGACTGTTTCAGATATTGAGGGTGAACCCAGAGGAAATGAAGGGCAGGAAGTGAAATGGGTTGAGCCTGAATCCCTGACTCACTTGAGCTTTCCACCCGCAAATGTTCCCATCGTTCGCGCCGTACAGTTGCCTCATTGTTATATGATCACCGGGCGATTTGATCACCCTGACGACCTGTTCCGGAAAGTGGATGCATCCCTGGCGTCCGGCGTTAAGCTGATTCAGTTCCGTGCTCCATGGCTTGACCCGCTGGCCTATATTGAGCTGGCTGAAGTGTTGTCTGAGCGGGCTCAATCTGCTGGAGCGGTCCTGTTAATTAAGGGGGCGTTGTCGTTGTTGGAGCGGCCCTGGTGTCATGGGCTTCATTTAACATCCGCCCAGTTGCTTTCAAGTGAGATTAAACCTGCGATTAAAACAAAGGTGCGGGAGGGGCAGTGGCTCGCTGCTTCCTGTCATAGTGAAGCAGAGCTCGCTCAAGCAGAGGCTCTGGCTCTGGATTTTGTAACACTCTCCCCGGTGGCCAGGACGACCACTCATCCGGAAGCAAAGCCACTAGGTATTAAAAAAGCCCGCTCTCTGACGGAGAGGAGCGTTGTACCCGTTTACTGGCTGGGTGGTCAGGACTTGGAGGGGATTGAGCAGGCAAGGCTCAATGGTGCCCAGGGAGTGGCTGCAATCAGTGCCTTCTGGCGTTGAAATTCTGTGGAGTCCCTACATCAGTGACGGGTGGGGGGCTCATCCAGTTCCGCCGACATTAAATCGTCAAAGGATGGGTCTCCGGGAATGGCGTGCTCTTCTTTGGCCCAGGCGCCAAAATCAATCAATTTGCAGCGTTCGCTGCAAAAAGGTCGGTACCGGTTTTCCGGCGTCCACTCCAGCGCTTTTCCGCACTGGGGGCAGTTCACTTTCTTGGCCATGGGGCTGACTCTTCAGGCGTGTTTATCAAAGCATGACCCTGCCACGGGGGCAGGGTCATGTTGGAGCTGTCGTAGATATTAACGACGCTTTCAGCTTATTCGGCGACGGGAGGCTTTGGAGCGATGACGGCTTCCGGTTTTTCCTGGGATCCGCCAATCAATCCAAAGGTCAGGGTGCTCCAGATGGAAGGATCCACGTCATCAAAGACTTTATAGCCGACAAAGTTGCCATTGCTGTCCAGGGATGGGTGATCTGGATAGTTCAGTTTGAGGGCCGCCAGTGCTTCTTCAGCCGGATCCGAAAGACCAAGGTGTTGATAGCTCTCCACCATGATAGCCAGTGCCTCGGGTACTGATGGCGTCTGTTGCATATTTTCCACTACGTAACGCCCACGGTTAGCGGCTGCCACAAAGGCCTTGCGCTTGAGGTAGTAATTGGCTGCATGAATTTCGTACTGGGCCAACCGGTTCCTGAGGGCAATCATTCTCTGGCGGGCGTCTGGGACGTACTTACTGTTGGGGTAGCGGCTCAGCAGCTCAGAGAATTCATTAAAGGATACCCGGGCCTGGCCTGGATCACGCCGGGTCAGATCCATGGGCAGGTAACGCTCCAGAAGACCCATTGCAGCGGTATTGGATGCCAGCCCTTTCATGTAGTAGGCATAATCTGCGTCCGGGTGCTGAGGGTGCAGGCGAATAAAGCGATCTGCTGCGGCTTTGGAAGCCTCTGGCTCAGCATTCTTGAAGTAGGCATAAATGATGTCAAGCTGGGCCTGCTCGGCAAAAGCACCGAACGGATAACGGGACTCCAGGGTTCTCAGGGCCTTGATGGCCTCTGTATAGCGGCTGTCGTTAATGGCTTTGTTGGACATCTGGTAGAGCTCAGCTTCGGACAGCGTTTCCGGAAGCTGCTCTTTATCGCCCTTTGAGGCGCATCCAGCCACAAAAACTGCCAGGAGTGCGGTCATGAGGAGTCTCATGACAAGCGTGGGCAGCAAACGGGTCAACGTAGAAATCGGTGTTGTCATGGTGTTGATTGGTTTCCGTACTCCGGCACTCTCGGTTCAGAATTAGCTCGCTGTTCAGAGTTAGCTCGCTGTTCAGTAAGAGTTCGCTGTTCAATAAGAGTTCCTATTCCAGATGGCCCGGGTAACAGCCCTGCAAGCCTCTGGAGCGATGGTTCTGTATCGTCCACTGATCAGGAATATCAATGACCCCCCTTCTTCCGGGGGCTGGATATCTCTTCAGGCTTTGGAGACTTCTTGTGATAAACTCTTCGGGCCTGCTGAACGACTGATGTAAACCTGAGCATTAAATCATAGTACGCAGGAAAACGAAAAGACAAGGTTTAGTGACCTTTTGTTCCGGGCTTTTTCCGGGTGTTAAAGAAAATCCGTATGAGACCGGAGTTTTCCGGTTGTGTGGTAGTGAATGGGTGAAGTGATAAATCAGAGTGTGGTGGTGCCGGATGATCAGGGTGGTCGGCGGCTGGATCAGATTGCCGCCGGTTGTTTTCCGGATTACTCCAGGGCCAAGCTGCAGGAGTGGATCCGGGATGGGCACCTGCTGGTGGATGGCCGTAACCGGAAGTCCAAAGAAAAGCTGTATGGCGGCGAGCAGCTGACGCTCTCTGTGGAAGTTGAGAATGAAGACCAGTGGGAAGCAGAAGATATTCCCCTGGACGTGATTTATGAAGATGAGGACATCCTGGTCATCAACAAGCCAGCGGGGCTGGTCGTGCACCCCGCGGCAGGCAACCGCTCAGGCACCCTGTTGAACGGCCTGTTGTTTCATTATCCCGACAATGCTTCAGTGCCCAGGGCGGGTATTGTTCATCGCCTGGATAAGGACACCACGGGACTGATGGTGGTGGCGCGGAATCTGGCGGCTCATACTGATCTGGTGTCCCAGCTCCAGGATCGCTCGGTGAGTCGTGAATATGAGGCCGTGGTCCGTGGTGTGATGACTGGCGGTGGCAAAGTGAATGCCCCCATTGCCCGCCACCCCCAGAATCGCCTGCGGATGGCTGTGGTGACCGGGGGGAAACCGTCGGTTACCCATTATCGGGTTCAGCAGCGTTTTTCAGCTCACACGCACATTATTCTGAAACTGGAAACCGGACGCACCCATCAGATTCGGGTGCATATGAGTCATCTGCACTTCCCTCTGGTGGGCGATGACCTTTATGCCGGTGGCCTGAAGCTGCCCCCCTCATGCCCGGAAGGCCTGGAGAAAACGCTGAGAGGGTTTCGCCGACAGGCACTTCATGCCCGGCGGCTGGGCCTGATTCATCCGGTAACCGACGAGTATATGGAGTGGGAAGTGCCTTTGCCCCGGGATTTTCAGGACTTACTACAAAGCCTGGCGGATAGTGAGCCATCCACCACTGCATCCACTACTGGAGAGTGAGCGTGTCTTCCGATCATCGTTATATTCATGCCCAGTGGCCTGCGCCTGATGGCATCAGAGCTCTGGTGACGACCCGCCGGGAAGGCGTCAGTCAGGGAGCGTATGCCAGCTTTAATATGGGGCTTTACTCCGGCGATGATCAGGAAGATGTATGGATGAATCGTCGACAGATCGCCAGGGATTTTGGACTATCTGGCTCTCCTCAATGGCTGAAACAGGTGCATGGCACGGATGTTATTGAGGCGGAGCCCGGCGGTGAAGAGCAGGAAGCTGACGCATCGGTTGGCCGAAGGCCCGGGGTGGTCTGTGCGGTGTTAGCTGCGGATTGCCTGCCGGTACTTTTCTGCGACCGCTCAGGGACCACAGTGGCCGCTGCCCATGCTGGCTGGAAGGGACTGGCTGCCGGGGTGCTGGAAGCCACCGTCAACGCCATGGGAGTTAACCCCTCAGAGGTTCTGGCCTGGATGGGGCCGGCGATCAGTCAGCCGCACTTCGAGGTGGGTCCGGAAGTCAGGGAGGCTTTTGTTAAGGTGGATCCCGCTTTTTCCGGAGCTTTCAGGGCGGGCCAAGGGGACCGCTGGCACGGTGATCTTTATGAGCTGGCGCGAAGCCGGTTAAGCCAGATGGGAGTGGCTGGCGTTTATGGCGGGAAGTTCTGCACTGTCAGTCAGCCTGACCTGTTCTATTCCTATCGAAGGGACGGTAAGCAATCCGGCAGGATGGCAGCCTTGATCTGGATGGAGGAATAGATAAATAGAGGGAGGCGGTAGCCCCTTACTCGTCCTTTTCGAAGCTGTCGAAAAAAACAGGTTTCCATGCTTCTCGACTCTATTTGGTCTGCGGGGAACCCCCTGTCCTGAACCTCAGTAAATCAAGTGCTTACACTCCCATTCAGGAGCATGGGAGCGAGGTTTGTGAGTTTTGCTGCCCATGGGGGGCTCTCATCTGGCGGGTGAGTATGCCCTGTATCATTCGCTCTTGACTGAAACCTAAGACTATTGGCTAAGTTTCATCTTCTGGTGATTTTGATATGTTTTTTGGAAATTGAAATGGCTGATGATGACAAATTGGTCAGAAAAGGAGTGTTCATGCAATAGGGAGTATTGAAAATGAGTGGAGCACATTATGGAATTATTCGACATGGAGCTCAAAGGCGTCGAGCGCTTGAGAGAGAATATCTCCATGAAAAAAGACAAGATCTAGCAAATCATCAGATAGCACAGCGCCATGGCTTTTTAAATAACGCTTGTTTTTATAGCGGGCCTCGTTCGGTAGATCCAGTCGAAATTATTGGGGTTTATCAGAAAAGTGAAGCCAAGAAACCCGGTGGGTTATATGCGTCCCTGGCTGACAGGGTGGTAAAAGAAGGGACGGGATCATCAATAATTCTCTTTTTTATGAAAAAAAGCAGATGCTTCAGAGGGATTATTTGTGAAGAGGTGAAAAGGAAGCGGCTACATGCAACCCAGTCAGCGTCTGAGCACAGGCTTGAGGCTGCAAAGGTGTATCAGTGTGTACAGCATTTAGAAAGAAAACTGGACTCTGTTTTTCCACTAGCAGTGAAAGAAGTAGAGGCGAAAAAAAAGGAGGACGGTGTTGAGGTCATCCCTATTGAACAACTTCCCAGGGGAGGAGAATATGACGATGTTCGCCGTACGTTATACAGTCCTGCTCTGGAGTTCGTATCTGAAAAGCATCGTTGGCTGCATTCGGATAAAGTGATGCGCAAGATGGGCTTCTATGGTGACTTTTTTCGTCAAGAGGGGCTTTCAGGTCCTGAATGTGCTGAATGGTTTACTCCAGAACCTGACACTGAAAATTGGAGTAGAGAGTTGGATGTGTACGGGTGCGAACAGGTTATGAAAATCGGGTGTAAAAATCTGAACGTACAATTTGGTATTATAGACAGGCATATGAAGGAGAGTAATGATCAGGCTGCTGATGAACGACGTTATTCCACCTTTTTAGAAAGGCTGAATAAATTGTTCTGATGATATTAGAAAGCTGGTAGTTTTAAGTGGGTTCACTCTGAGCTTTTGGACTGTTTGATGACTTGTTTAATACTCAACTCAAAGCTTTTTTTCGGTGCTCTTTGTGGAATGACTTTGATGGAGTGAATGCCGGTTTGTTGTAGCTCTGTGCATTGGCTGCAATGGATCTTAAAGGGATTCTCAGGATTGTCATCCGGGGAGTAACTGAGATGAAGAAAACCCTTGCCGATGGGCAGGTTCATGACGCCGTGTGAGTCTGATCTGTAGTAGTTCAGACCTGATCTGACAGTCACCGATTTTTCAGAGGGTGTCTGTCAGGTCAAATTCAGGCTACAAATTTTTCCTTCCAGATCTCTTTGCCATCTATCAGAGTTTCCATTGGCGTTCTT
>NZ_JBLYZI010000012.1:0-81751 GCF_057680865.1 Endozoicomonas sp. Z74 | reverse complement strand
CGTAAAGCGGCCTTCCGGCTGTGTTGAACTGGCTTGACGTAGAATAACTACGCGCTGCGCCAGTTCGCCTTGCGTTAGGCCGCTTTACGAACCACTGAGCTAACGCTAAAACATCAACAGCCCCTAGGTAAATATGAATTCGAATAAAGGTAGTTGCTTTTTTCAGGTCACGCCGTTTGCATTTTTATAAAGGTCGTATTTTCCACGGTGCCGCTTTGTTATGTACTGTTGTACCGTTACGACAGTACATGGTTTGAGAAGTTGTGCGTGACGCATGGAATCTGAATTCTGGACACAGGTGTTGACCCTGCTTGAGCAGCAGGAAGATCAGGGCGCTCTTCGGGACGTTATGAATGTTTTGCTGACCCCTGAAGAGCGGGAATCCATAGGATCGAGGCTTGCCATTATGAGGGCGCTGATTGCCGGGGAGGAGTCCCAGAGGGAGATAGCCGCCCGGGTGGAGGTCAGCATCGCCAAAGTGACCCGTTGTTCCAATTATCTCAAAAGGCTCTCGGAAGCGGATAAGGCCCTGATTGAACAGGATGCCGTTTACCGGTGATGGAGTGCCGCGTGCCGATGAAGAGCCGTGTGACGGGTTCTGTTAGCAGAGCCTGATGACCCGATAGAAAAAATCCCACAGGAAATCAATGTCTGAAGCAGTAATTGCCTCTGGATCCAGTACTGGAACCCTTCAAGCAGAGGCCAGACCAGGAAGTGTATTAGGGGGGACGGTGATTGTCGCCGGAACCGCAATTGGAGCCGGGATGTTTTCCCTGCCGGTGGCCACCAGCGGAATGTGGTTTGGCTATTCCCTGTTGTTGATGCTCTTTGCCTGTTTTTGTATGTACAGTGCATCGCTGTATCTGCTTGAGGCCAACCTTCGCTTTCCTCTGGGTGCCAGTTTTGACTCCATTGCCCAGGGAACCATAGGCAGCCTGGGTCGCATTGTGAACGGCGCCTCGGTGGCTTTTCTCTGTTATATCCTGACCTATGCCTATATTTCCGGTGGCAGTTCTATCATCTCCTACTCATTGGCGGCAGTGGGTGGCGTTTCGCTGTCACAGCCCATGGCCAGCCTGGTGTTTGCTCTGGTGCTGGCTACCGTTGTAGTGGCAGGTACCCGGGCAGTGGACCGGGTGACAACGGTTCTGATCGGTGGGATGGTGATTACCTTCCTGGGCAGTATCAACGGATTGCTGGGCAATATTTCCACCGACAATCTGTTTCCACCACTTCAGTCTTCACAGACGCTTCCCTTCTCGCTGGGTGCCCTTGGCTTTCTGGCTGTCAGCTTTGGTATGCAGACTTCTGTGCCCAGTATTACCCGCTATCTGGGGAAAGATGAGCGGCGGGTGAGAATGGCCGTGTTTGCGGGTTCTGTTCTGGCTCTCTCTTTTTATGTGCTCTGGCAGCTGAGCATTTTTGGCAACCTGTCCCGGGATCAGTTTCCAGCCATCATTGCCTCAGGGGGGAATATTGGCAATGTCATGGCAGCCCTTTCCGGTAACGGGTTGAATGTGAACGCTTCATCCCTTCTGCAGCTGTTTTCCAACATGGCCGTAGCCAGTTCCTTCCTGGGAGTGGCGCTGTGTCTTTACGACTATATTGCCGACCTGTTTGGTTTCGGGAATGACTTTTTGGGGCGGGCGAAAACCGCGGCAGTGACTTTTATTCCGCCGACGCTGCTGGGGGTGTTGCTGCCGGATGGATTTATTACGGCGATTGGTTTTGCCGGTATGGTGATGGTGGTGTTCTGTATTCTGACGCCGGTGGTCATGGCCTGGGTGGGACGCAGGAAGGGTGATGGTACCGGCTACCGGGTGGCAGGCGGTGCGCCCCGGATGATTCTGGTGTTTGGCTTTGGTATTGCCGTGATGCTGCTGTCTGCCCTTGATCTTCTGGGTGTGTTGCCCAAGTTTGGTTAATTAAGTATTTTCCGGGTGGACGTTCCACCCGGCTCCCCTCCAGATGCAAAAAACCTGAAAAAAAATCCCCCAGTCTTTATAATTCCGCCCCAATCATTCTTTTTATCTGATGTTTGTCAGATGAACTTCTTTCAGGAGCAATCAGAAACACTATGGGTTTCAAATGCGGCATTGTCGGCCTGCCCAATGTGGGCAAATCCACTCTCTTTAATGCCTTGACCAAGGCAGGCATTGATGCGGAAAACTTCCCCTTCTGCACCATTGAGCCCAATGCCGGTATCGTGGCCATGCCTGACCCCCGGCTGGACAAACTGGCTGCTATTGTCAATCCGCAGCGGGTATTGCCCACCACCATGGAGTTTGTGGATATCGCGGGTCTGGTGGAAGGGGCTTCCAAAGGGGAAGGTCTGGGCAACAAGTTTCTGGCCAATATCCGGGAAACCGATGCCATTGCTCATGTGGTTCGCTGCTTTGTGAATGAAAACGTCATTCATGTGGCCAACAAGATCGATCCCCAGGCGGATATTGAAATCATCAATATGGAGCTGGTGCTCGCGGACCTGGAGAGTTGCGAGAAGCAGCTGCAAAGGGTAGCCCGTACCGCCAAGGGAGGAGACAAGGAAGCGGTGGCCCAGAAGGCGCTGCTGGAAAAAATTGTCCCCCACCTGGAGGCAGGCAAGCCCATTCGTTCACTGGAGATGAGTGACGACGAGCAGAAGCTGGCTAAAATGTTTCACTTGCTCACCACCAAGCCCACCCTGTACATAGCCAATGTCGATGAAGACGGTTTTGAGGGGAATGAGTACCTGGACAAGGTGCGTGAAATCGCCGCCAGTGAGGGGGCGGTGGTGGTGCCCGTCTGCAATAAGCTGGAATCCGAGATTGCCGAGCTGGACGATGAAGAGCGCGATGAGTTTCTTCAGGATCTGGGTATGGAGGAGCCGGGTCTGGACCGGGTTATTCGTGCGGGCTATGAATTGCTGGGGCTGCAAACGTATTTTACCGCCGGGGTCAAGGAAGTGCGGGCCTGGACGGTGAAAGTGGGGGCCACTGCTCCCCAGGCGGCTGGAGTGATTCATACGGACTTTGAGCGGGGCTTTATCCGTGCAGAAGTCACCAGTTACGATGACTTTGTCCAGTACAACGGTGAGCAGGGTGCCAAGGAGGCCGGGCGCCTCCGGGTGGAAGGAAAAGAGTACATCGTCAAGGACGGTGATGTGATGCACTTCCGCTTTAATGTCTGATTGGGGGGCTGAACCCTCATCTTTCGCCCCTCACCCCGTCCCTCTCCCAAAGGGAGAGGGAGAAATAAAGTGCCACCTTCTCCCCTGGAAGAAAGCTGGGGGAGCGCCATTCTCCCCCTCTCCCCCTGGGAGAGGGTTGGGGTGAGGGGAGCGGTCTCAATAACCCGTCAATTGATTTTTTTCTGCCTGCTTGCCGGCAGTTCCCAGGGCCTCGGAAGTACTGGATTGCTCCTGCTTTCCGGCCAGCACGTTTCTGAGTGTCCGCTCGCCATCCACGGTCAGAATCATCAACTCAATTCTGCGGTTCACGGAATCATAAGGTTGGTCCGGGTTCAGAAGGGCCTGGTCGGCCATGGCTGAGACCATAATGATGCTCTCTGGGGAGACGCCACCATAGACCAGCACCTCACGGGCCTGATTGGCTCTGTTGGCCGATAGATACCAGTTGTCCATCAGGCTGCTGTCCCGGAAACGGGACGCATCGGAATGGCCGGTAATGGTCAGGCCTCTCTGGCTTTGGGAGAGGAAGGGGGCCAGGTTCAGCAGCAGATCCTCGAAGTAGGGCGACAGTGAATCCCCGCCCCGCTCAAACATCCGGTGCTGCCGGTTTTCAGTGATGCTGACCCGAACGCCCTGGGGAAGCAGTTCCACATGAATGTTATCGCTGAACTGGGACAGGGCTCCCTTTAATCCCGCTTCTTCCAGCTTTTTATAAACTCCGAACAGTGCCGATTTGGCGGTGCTTCTTGCCACGCGACTGCCAGGGTCGGTCTGGTGCTGAAAGCCAAAGTCAATCAGGCTTTCCTGTCCGCCGGTTTCAAAAATACTGGTGGGGTCGGAAAAGTAGCGGCCGATCATGGCTTTTTCAATGGGATTGGCCATGCCCACCACCCAGAGCACCAGAAACACCGCCATCATCGACAGCGTAAAGTCGGCAAAGGCAATTTTCCAGGCGCTGCTGCCATGTCCCTTGCCACTGACTTTTTTCCGGCGTCGGACAATGATGATGGGTTCTGTTTTCATGAGCTGGCCTGCTGGCTTTCAAGGAGCCAGTTTTCCATCTGCTGGAAGCTGGGTCGGACCTCTGAGTACAGTTGTCGTCTGCCTGCGTCAACGGCAATGGCTGAAGGTCTGCCGCTGATCTGGGCGACAATGGCAGCCTTGATGCAATTGAACATCAATACCTGGTCTTTGACGTTGTGCTCAATGGCCTGGGCAAGGGGACCTGCAACACCATAGCAGAGAAGGATTCCCAGAAAGGTGCCCACCAGGGCTTTGGCAATGTGCATACCGATCATCTCAACAGAGCCCCCCATGGACCCCATGGTGATGACAATGCCCAGAACCGCCGCCACAATACCGAAGCCGGGCAGGGCATCGGCCACTGCCTGGACGCTGTGAGAAGGGCGAAGCAGATCCTCCTCCATGGTTTCCAGCTCGCTTTCCAGAAGCCCTTCCAGCTCATGGGGCTGGACTTTCCCAAGAGTCACCAGGCGAAGATTGTCGCAGATAAAGCTGACCAGACGAGCGTTGCCCAGAACGCCGGATTGTTTAAACAGGTCGCTGTCGTCTGGTTGTTCAATGTGGTCTTCCAGTGCTGATGCACCGGATTTACGGCGGATTTCAAACAGCTGATACAGCAGTGTCAGCAGTTTCTGGTAATCATTTTTGCCATAATGGCTGCCCTTGAACACTTCTGAGATAGCTGTTCCGGTCTGCCTGACCCCTTCCCAGGAGTTGGAGATCAGGAAAGAGGCCAGAGCCCCGCCAAGAATGATAACGAACTCCGGTACCTGCCAGAGCACCAGTGGCACCCCGCCCCCCATGAGAAAACCGCCAATCACTGAGAGTGGCAGTAGAATCAGTCCGCATAATTTGAGTTTCATAACTGCTGGTTACTCTCTTGTTCTCTTACTCTTTTTACACTGGCCATGCCGCCGCTGTTCATTGCTCTGACAGCCTGAGGCGCAGGGTTTTTACCGCCTTGTTTCGTAACTGCGACACCCGGGCTTCGGTAATTTCCAGTACCTGGGCAATCTCTTTCTGGTTCAGCTCTTCGCTGTAATAAAGCTGCATGATTCTCTGTTCCCTTTCTGGCAGGTGCTTCAATGCTTCTACCAGAACTTTCTGCATGCGCTGACGAATGACCGGTGCCGAGGCGTTATCCTGCGTCAGGGGGAGCAGGCTTTCCCCTTTTTCCAGAACCGCATCCAGGCTTTGTACTGAAGCTTCCTGAAGCGTTTGCTGTACACGGCGGCAGGCTTCTATGCTCTGCCCGGAGGCTTCCGCTAATTCACTGTCGGTAGGGTTTCGTCCCAGTTGCTGTAACAGCTGGTTGTGAACCGCTTTCAGCTCCCGCCCGTCTTTGCGGATGCTGCGGGGGCACCAGTCATTTCGCCTCAGGCTGTCGACCATGGCCCCTCTGATTCGTGGCAGGGCGTAAGCCTCAAAAGGAATACCTTCCACCGGCGTATACCGTTGGGCGGCTTCCAACAGCCCGAGCATTCCAGACTGAATCAGGTCATCCGGGTCGGTATTCCCTTCCAGGCGGTCGGCCATATGGAGGGCGACACGGCGCACCATGGCTGCGTGGGCCATCACCAGAGCGTCCCGTTGACGGGTGCCATGGTCGCTTTGCCGCGCCATGGCGGCACCGTAGCGGGCAGCGCCTGTAGAGGAATACCCTTGAACCATGGGCGGAGCCTGGTCTTGATTTCGGGTATTGTTGCCGGAGTTATTGAATGACAAATTCATTGAACATCACATCCCGGATAGACGCTGCCGAAGCGGCGCCGTTGATCTTCTGGAGCGCTTCCAGGGTTTTCTTTCGCAGGGTTTCATACCCATCTTCAGCCAGAAGACTTCTCACAGTCTGGCGGCTGTAGAGAGACAGCAGGGTGTTGCGGATCAGGGGAGAATCCTTCTTTACCTGCTCATAGGCCTCGGGACCTATAACCACCAGTACCGGCCTGATTTTCAGGTAATGGTTATATTCATTGGCCTTGGACACATTCACGATCATCGGATCGACCAGGTAATAGAGGGGCTCTATTGCTGTTGGCTGCTGCTCGGCCGGCTTCTTTTCCAGAAGCTGGTCGAGGGCGCCTGTCCACCATAATGCGAATGCGCCGCCACTGATCAGAAGAAGGACCAGGATTAGCCCGATGGCAGTCCGTGACCCACCTGTTTTTTGCTCTGACATACTGTTGTTTCTCTACGGGAGCTCTCTGTTTATCATGAAAAGTGTTTATGCAAAGGTGTCAACCAGACGATCCGGTATGCCCAGGCTTGCAGTGCTCGGGTTCTGCCCGGTGTGCTGTTGCTCATCCAGGGGCTCAATGTGGCCTGTAAGACCGGCGACACTCATGGGGTCAGCGGAACGGGTGTAAGGACTCTGTCCTGACTGGCCGGATGAGCCATCACTGCTGACGTTGACGTTAATCAAATCCATCCCCTGCCCGGCCAGGGCTTGACGAAGTCGGTCCGCCTGGGCTTCCAGCATTTCCCTGACCTGGGGAACGGCTGATTGAAACTGAACACTGACCCCGGCGTCTTCCACCACCAGCCGGATCCCCAGTGAGCCAAGGCTTGGCGGGTCGAGGCGAATAACGGCCTCCTTGTGCTGGTCTCCCACCATGGTGACTAATCTCTGCCCCATGGCTTCCGACCAGTTTTCCTGGCGAATAGCCGATTCAGCGTTCACCGGTTGTGGCGTGCTGACAACCGTCTCCCTTGATATTACCCCGGCGGGGTTGGCAGGCGCTCTGTCAGCGGTTGCAGCTGTCAGTCCGCTGACGTGTAGTCGCACGTCAGGTGTCATTTGTTCCGGCCCTTCAGAGGCGGATTTTTCCATAAGGGCTGCAGGAGCAGTCAGTTGAGAGTCGCTGAGCCTTTTCAGGGAAGCCTGGCTTTCAATGGACTCGCTCAGGGTCGTATCCACCTCAGTGCTTTCGGGGTAAAAGGCTGTTTGGCGGGACTTCTCTTCGGTAGCTGGCAGGTAATTGTCCATAGCTTTGCCAAGAGCCGCCCTGACTGGCTGGTCAAGAGATTGGTTGTCCTGGGTAGCAGCCTGCCTTTGCCAGGCCTGGATATCGATCACGGGTGCCTTTTCCAGGGGCGCTTCCATCTGCCAGCCCTCCTGGTTTTGCAGCATGGCCAGAAAACCGGTTATTTCACTGGAGTCCATTTCTCCCAGAGTTGACTGCAGGGCACTCCGGCGCTGTTGCTTACTCTCACTGTCAGCGCTTTCCTCGATCAGCGCCTCAACGGCTTGACCCAGAGAGTGGTTGAAGTCCGGTTCCCCGGATTCCCGGCCCAGAAGCGGGTTGTCAGCAATCTCCCGCTCCGTCAAAGCAGGGTCACTGTTGGCCGGGATGGCTGATCCGGTCAGACCTGGCAGTGTCTCTGTTGTCATACCTGTACCTTGATCCCCTGAACCCCCGGGGTTTCCGAGGTTCTGTAACCTTTCATGGCCTGACGGTTCTTTCTCAGCCCCTGCATTTTTTTCTGCAGTAATTCCCGTCGAGCTTCAGAGATGGACATGACCTTCTGGTAAGCTGCCCGCAGCTGTTCCAGCTCCTGGGCCAGGACCCCTTCTCTCTGGGAAGGGGTCAGGCTTTTGACGACTCCCAGGATTTCACGGTCAATACTGGCCACCTGGTCCCATTGACTGTCCTGGGCCGCTGCCAGTAACCCGGTTCGGCATCCTGATAATGCGGCCAGCAATTCTGCGTCTTCCATATCATCGGGTCTCCAGTTGATCCCAGGCGGTCTTGATCTGGCCAATAACAGAAGCCACCTGATCCAGCTGCTTCATGTCATTGTTGCGGGTTACGTCCATCAGGCAGCGGTTACAGTAGCGATAGAGCTGATCCAGGTTGGCGGTCATTTCCGGATTGATGGAGTGGTCCAGGGCGCTGCGCAGGGCATTAATGATGTCCATGCATCGTCCCACACATTCCCCCCTTACTTTCACGTCACCCCGGTCAATGGCCCCACGGATACGGGAAAGATTGTCGAGCAGGTTCTCAAACAGCATCTGTACCAGGCGATATGGGCTGGCAACATTCGCCCGGCTCTGGGTCTGGTTGGTCTGGTAGGCATTCAGGGCCCGGTTTCCGTTCATCATGGTTTCACATTCAACAAGGGGTCAAATTACAGGTGGTTGTAGGAGCCATTCATCTGGGTGACAGCCATGTCCATGGCGATGTATTCATTCAGGTAACGCTGATAGTAAGCGTTGTAGCGGGCCTCCAGTTCCTTCCATTCACTTTTGACATCGCTCAGGTCTTCCCGCAGGCTTTTTATCCGGTCATCCAGCAGGCCGGTGGCAGAAACGTAGCCGCCGTTGCTGTCTTCAGTGGCCTCCAGTTCGTTACCTTCTTCGTCTTTTTCTGCATCAGGGCGCCCTATATACCGGGCCGCTACTGCCTGAAAGCCATCAATAATGCCGCCATCTTCCATGAACATGTCGGAGACGGCGTCGTAGTCTTCTTCCAGTGCCGCTTTCAGTTTGTCGTCGTCTATTTCCAGCTTGCCGCTGGCGTCGGTCATGATGCCGATACTGGCCAGGTTGGCATAAGTATCATCAAAAGTAGTGTACAGGGTGTTTCGCATCTCCCGCTCAATGCCATTGATCATGCTGTCCCCGGCCAGAGCTGGGCGGACCGTGTTCCCTTCTTTGTCAGTGGATGACTTATTAAAGGAATCAATGGTTTTGATCACATCATTGAAGGCACCAATGATGGCCTTGATCGATGCGGACATGGTGTCGGTGTCGGGCTCAATATCAATGGTGATGGGGCCGTCGTCTTCGCCAGTGGTGACACGTTCGAGATTCAGGGTGACCCCTTCAATGGCGTCACTGATTTTGTTCTCAGGACTGCTCATGGCAACCCCGTCAATGCTGTAAAGGGCATCCTGAGGGGAATTGAGTACTCGAGAGCCTTCTGGCAGCCCGGCGTCTCCCTCAATCATTTCAACGCCATCGATGGAGATAATGTTGTCTGCACCGGATTTCTCTGTGGTCAGGGTCAGGTAAGATTTTGATCCATCTTTCATGACGCTGGCCGTTATTCCCGGGTTGTCCGGGTGATCGTTGATCTGCCTGGCCACATCCGACAGGCTGTTTTTTCCTTCTTCTACGGTCAATGTCATGGACTGGCCCGCCACTGAAAAAGTGTGCTCTCCGGCGGGAATAACCGCGGTTTCCGTATCGCCGCTGGACCACTCTACCTTGTGGTGAGTGGCCAGCTGGGTTACCTCCAGCTGGTAGGTATTGGCTACCGCGCTGTCGTCCAGTTCAACGGTGGCAAAGTTCTGGTCGCTTTCACTCATCTTGACGGTGGCAGCACCAAAGACGCTCCCATCGGAATATTTATTCAGGGTGTTGTAGAAACTGTTGAGCGAGCTGGCCATGGCATTCAAACCTGCCATTTCCTCATTGATGCTGCTTTCTTTCCGGGTGATCTGGCTGGATTTAGCGGCGGTTTTGGCTGTTGCCATGGTTTCCGCCATGCCGTAAATATCCAGGCCTGTGCCCATGCCGGCCATGCTGATATTGGAAGACACTGCAATACTACCTCAAGCGTCATCTGTCCGATGATTCAACAGGCTGAATACCTCTCGATTCATCTCTTGGCCCATCTCCCTGTCCATCTCAAAGAGAGAGCTCTTCATAACCATAAGAGGGCTGCCCTTATGATCTCCTAAATGGTTTAGCAAAACCTGTGCCATTAGGGGCTGTTGATGTTTTTTCGTGTGCTCAGCCAAAGCCAGCGGTTTCGTGCCAAGGCGCAGTAGCGCAGGAATAACCTGAAGGTCACAAGTACCGTCGTCTTTCAAGCTGCTGCAACGATGGCACGGAAGCGCTGGTTTTGGCCCTTCGGGTGGCTCGTAAAGCGGCCTTCCGACTGTGTTGAACTGGCTTGACGTAGAATAACTACGCGCTGTGCCAGTTCGCCTTGCGTTAGGCCGCTTTACGAACCACTGAACTCACGCTAAAACATCAACAGCCCCTAGCCCTTAACCCGCAGCAGAATACCTTCTGAAAGCGGCAGGCCAGCCAGTTCAAAGCACTCCGAAGGCGTCAGTTCAGCCACGGCCTTACCCTTACTGTCCAGCAGTATTACTTTGCTGTTGCTGGTGTTTTCCCCGTTCTCAACGCTGAAGGAATACCCTTTCAGATCACTTAGCTGTTCAAGCGCGGTAATGGCACCCTGAATTCCACGGGGGAAATTCTTTTCCGCTTTCGGTGCAGGGTTTTCCTCCCGGGTCAGCTTTCTGGAGGCTGGAACTGCGGAAACGGGTTCCACCTGCATGTGTTGACTGGAATCCCTGGGAATCCGGGTGCTTTGGGACATGGATCATTGCTCGGTGCTGTTATCGGGTCGTTATCGGTGCTCATGCAGAAAGAAACGACGATTCCGGACATTTCTAAAATCTTTTTTTGATGTTTTTGCTCAGCAAAAAACGCTCTTTTTTCAGTCTTGACTGGACTGTGTCGAACGCTTTCTGTGGGACGGCAGAAGTAGCAGCCGGAAGAGATGAAGCGCTGGGGAAATGTGAAGGGTTTGCATAAATAAGAATAATATTCATGTATATTAATATTTGTCAGGAAATCGGAACTAACTTCATTGAGCTTGATTAAGCACGAGCTGGTCGTTAATTAAGCGTGAGAAATGACTGTCTGACAGATTTTTTATAAGAATTTCTTTGTTTTATCTTTGTTAAACAATGCCTTGTGTTTGTTGTATTGCTTGTCGGTTGTTATATAGACATTGTCGTATAAATTGATAAAAATCAACGCCCCGTGACTTTTCTTTATCTTTTCTTGAACTCATCTTTACACTTGGAAACAATAAAGGTGAATTTTATTCATCTAGTGGCTGAGGCCCACTGCTTCATTCTTGCAGTAGAAAGTTGCAGGGAGCAGGAGCCTGGTTTGGACGGGCTGAAGGCCCTCTTTTTTGTTGGTCATTTTTCAAAAGCGCATCCGCTATTTAACTGTTAGTCCGGGGGACAACATGAAACTCAACCGTCTGGCATTTGCTGTGATGGCAATTACTGCTTTGTCTGGGTGTAATTCCGATGATGATGATCCTGTAGTCAGTATTCCGTCTGATCCGGTCAACAAACCGGTCTATGAACTGGCCCAGGGGTGCTACGCACTGATTGAGTCGGAATCGGGCAACGCGGTAACCACCGTGAATGGCCAATATCAGCTTCAGCCCTGGAATGGCAGCAACAATGGCGAGAGTTTCTACTTTAAGCCAACCGGGTTAAAGCGGTTCATGTTGTACGACACAGACACTGTAAGGCAGCAGCTGCCAGACGGTGGCAATGATGTTGAACCGGGTTATGCCCTTTACCTCAATGGTGGTTATCTGGCAGCAGAGCTCGGTGGTGATACTGCCAGTGCCGGCCGCTTGAAAATGCAGGATCCGGATCAGGAGAAAAACTGGGAGCTGGTGGACTGGCTGGTGAATACCCGAACCAATGAGGACGTTACTGAATATCAGTTTGTTCACCAGAGAATGATCGATTCGCCGGTAGAAGAGGGGCGGTCAACGGAAATTCAGGACGTTCCTCTGGAAATGGGAGGGGGACAATGGTTCCAGCTTGAGCCCCGCAGCAACTGCAGCCTTTACCCTGAGGTCAGTGTCAGCGCCCGGCAAAATGGCGAACTCAAATCCCTCAATGAAGATGGCACCGTCTATGGCTTTATGGATGCCCATGCCCATCTGACATCTTCCATGTTTATGGGAGGGCATGCCATCAGCGGTCAACCCTTCAGCCCTTATGGGGTCACTGATGCGTTGAAAAACTGTGAAGAAGACCATGGCTCCCGGGGTGCCAGGGATATTATCGGGGCAGTATTGAATACCCAGGACAGGCCTCTGACCCATAAGACGGAGATGTGGCCTGAGTTTACGGACGTGCCCCAGGCGCTCAACCTCACTCATCAGCAGAGTTATTATCAGTGGGTCAAGCGGGCTTATCTTTCTGGAATGCGTTTGATCGTGAACCATTTTGTTCAAAACAAAGTGTTGTGTGATGTTCAGGGGCTGGTTCAATCGGTCCTGACCCGGGGGGAATATTCCGGTCTGAGCTGTGACCCGAACGAAAGTGTGGATGCCCAGTACGATCTTCTGTATCAGATGCAAGACTATATTGATGCCCAGGAAGGTGGTCCGGGGAAAGGGTTTTTCCGGATTGTCACCAGCTCGGAAGAAGCCAGAGAAGTCATCGCGGAAGGTAAACTGGCGGTGTTGATGGGGATTGAGGTGTCCGGGTTGTTTAATTTTCAGCAGGAGCCTAATTACCGGCTGGACAAAGACTGGAAGCAACGGATAGATCAGCATCTGGATAAGGTGTCTGAAATGGGTGTTCGAGTACTTTATCCCGTCCACCGTTTTGATAATGGCTTCGGTGGCAGCAGTTACCGTAATGCCATGAACATCATGAATCTGGGGAACCTGGTGTCCTACCATGAGCCGTTTGATCCGGCCCTTTGTGAGGATCTGAACCCGGAAGGTGACCGGTATGAAGGTGAACATTCCGGAATGACCGTCAATGACATGGGGAACAGTGTGCCATTAATGCCTGAGCTGGTGACCATTCTGAAGCCGGTGGTTGAAAAACTGGATCTGCCGGAGGTGGTCAAAAACCAGATCTACCGGATTCTGGATGGCATGGCGCCGGATTACGGCTTTGACCTTGAGTCAGAGGGTGACCGGTATGTCTGCAACCAGCGTGGTATCACCCAGGCCGGGCAGTACCTGATTGAAGAGATGATCAAGCGGGGAATGGTGGTTGAAACTGACCATATGTCCATTGAGATGAAGAAGCAGGTGCTGGATATCATTGAGAACATGGATGAACGCTACCGGGGTATCACTTCCGCCCATATTGAACTCTACGGGCAGGATGCAGACGGAAATGACTGGTATCCAAGCCCTATTCAGCAGGAACTGCTGGACAAAGGCGGTTCAATTTATGTGTACAACCGGGACTCGGAAATCACCAGCAAACAGGTGCGTAACATTGTCGAGAATATTCAGGATGAGTATTACAAAGGCGCCGGTTTTTCAACGGATGTGGGTGGTTTTGGAAATCTGCCTCTGGCCAGGGAGAACAACGAAGGTAATCCCGTGGAATACCCGTTCACCTCGCAGGATGGCAGTGTGACTTTCTATAAGCAGGTATCCGGTTTAAGAAGCTTTGATTTCAATAAAGAAGGTTTTGCCCATTATGGAATGATGGCGGACAACATCGAAGACTTCGTCAAAACCGATAACCAGGAAGCGCTGGAGCTTATATTCAAGGGGGCGGAAGCGTATCTGCAGATGCTGGAGGCCATTGAGGATTACAGCGAGAAGTTGTAATAAAGAGGATTGCTGCGCCTGGCGTTGCCTGGCGCAGCTTTTATTGCGGGGGTTAGCCCATCAGCATGGAGGCATACTGAGGCAGGCTCTTGGCCTGGGCCAGAACAGAGGCGCCGGATTGCAGCAGCATCTGGTTGCTGGTCATTTTGGTGGTCTGGTCGGCAAAGTCTGCGTCCAGCAGCTGGCCTTTGGCGGTGCTCATGTTTTCTTCGATATTGGAGAGGTTGTCCAGCTTGGAGGCCATCCGGTTCTGGAAAGCACCCAGGTTGCCTCGCTGATCATCCACTTTGGCCAGGGCCTCATCAAGTTTAGTAATGGCCGCCTCGGCACCTGCCTGGGAGGTCAGATCAAGGCCTTCAATACCCAGGCCAGCGGTTCCCATATCCTTCAAGGTCAGTTCAGCAGTCTGACCTGCATCAGCTCCTACCTGAAACTTCAGGGTTTTATCTGCTCCGGCTGTTCCGGCTTTGGTCACATCATCTGCGGTGCCTAATTTCCCATCTGTGCCAGCCTCTGTTGATGCGGCAGTTCCTGTGCCATCTCCATCCAGCAGCTTGGTGCCAGCAAATTCAGTATTGTTGGAGATGTCTTCCACTTCCGCCAGCAGAGCGTTGACTTCTTTTTGGATAGAGGCACGGTCTTCTGCATTATTGGTGTCATTGGATGCCTGTACAGACAGGTCACGCATGCGATTGATAATATCCGTGGTTTCCTGTAGGGCTCCTTCTGCTGTCTGGGCCATGGAAACGGCATCATTGATATTGCGCTGAGCCTGGTTCAGACCAGAGATCTGGGCGTTCATGCGGTTGGAAATCTGCAGGCCGGCGGCGTCGTCAGCCGCAGAATTGATGCGCTTTCCGGTAGACAGTTGCAGCATATTGTCGGTCAGGGCTGACTGAGTCTTGTTCATGCTGTTCTGTGCAACAAGAGCAGTGCTGCTGGCATTGATGGTAATCATGGCGTGACGTTTCTCCGGGTTGTTGGTTCGATTCGCTGCCTTCAAATGTTTTTAGTCAAAGTCAGCGTTGATACTCCAGTAAACGTCGGTCGATTTTTTTTCTTAAACTTTTTTTATTTTTTTTTGAGGGAGGAGTGTAGACCCTCACCCCGGCCTTCTCCCAGAGGGAGAGGGAGAAGTTGTTTCCCGGTTTTTTCGCAAGCGGGAAGGGAAGGTTGCTTCTCACCCCTGAGCATCTCCCGATGGGAAGAGGTGAAATGAGGGGCGCTTTTAGCCCCCTCTCCCTTAGGGAGAGGGTTGGGGTGAGGGGTGAGCGATGAGGGGAGAAAGCAGAGAGGTTAACCCAGATTCCCATCCACGACTATCTGACGATTGTCTGGTATTTCGTGATAGGACAATACCGCCAGTTCGGGAGCGCAGATCCGGGCAAAGCGGGCCATCAGAGGCCTGAGCTGTGGAGCGGCCAGAAGAATGGGAGTTTTGCCGCTGTTCTGCATATTCCCTGTGATCACAGGCAACTGCTCCTGGAGCTGTGCGGTGATGTTGGGCTCCAGGGGAATAGCATCCGGTGCAAACTGCCCACCCTGCTGCTGGGTTTTCTGGAAGGCCTGCAACAGAATCTGCTCCAGGGGCTGGGCAAGGGTGGTGACCGGAATGGTCGCCTGCATGCCCACCAGGCTGTCCAGAATGGTCCGGCGCAGGGCTACTCGTACTTCCTGGGCCAGAGCCACAGGATGGCTTTGATGGTTGCTGGCATCCAGAAGAGTGCCGGCAATGGTCTTGATATCGGTCAGTGGTACCCGGTCCTGCAGGAGTTGTTGCAACACCTGGCGTATGGTGTTGGTGCCCAGTTTGGCGGGCGTCAGTTCCTCGGCCAGTTTTGGTGCCTGTTCTTTCAGTTTTTCCAGCAGCTGCTGAGTTTCTTCATACCCCAGCAGTTCATGGAAGTGGTCTTCTATCAGTTTACTGATATGAGTGGTGATGACCGTGGCCGGGTCGACAACGGTGTAACCGAGGGCCAGGGCATTATCCCGCTGACTCTCCATAATCCAGGTGGCGGGCAGTCCATAGGCTGGATCGGTGGTGGGGGTGCCCTGAAGCTCGCCAAATACCTCGCCGGGGTTCAGGGCCAGCTGCTGGTCGGGCTCCACAGACCCTTCGGCAATGGCAACACCTTTCAGAAGGATTCGATAGCCGGCAGGCGACAGTTGCAGGTTATCCCGGATATGAACACTGGGAATGAGAAAACCTGCCTGAGCCGAGAGGCTCTTGCGAATCCCCTTAATCCTTTCAAGCAGTTCTCCCCCCCGCTTGCTGTCCACCAGTCCTACCAACCGGTAACCCAGTTCCAGGCTAAGGGTGTGGACCACAGGGACGTCGCCCCAGTCCAGTTCTCTTTTGGCGGTGGCCGGTTGTTGCAACTCTCCGGCCGCCTCGTCTTCGGTTTTTTCATCTTTCTCCGGACGGGCCCGGCGGCGGGAGATCATCCAGGCGGCGGTCGCCGCACAACTGCCCAGAGCCAGAAAGGCCAGGTGAGGCATGCCTGGTACCAGACCCATGATGATCAGGATGGCAGCCGTCACCGCCAGAGCCTTGCTGGTGCCAAACAGCTGGCCGGTCAGTTGTTTGCCCATGTCTTCCGAGTCCGCTACCCGGGTGACCATAATGGCGGCAGTAGTGGACAGCAGCAGTGACGGTATCTGAGCCACGAGTCCGTCACCTATGGTCAGCAGTGAGTAGGTTTTAAAGGCATCACCAAACCCCATGTCATGCTGCAGAACACCGATGGCAATGCCTCCGATGATATTAATAAAGAGAATCATCAGACCGGCAATGGCGTCACCCCGGACAAACTTGCTGGCACCATCCATGGAGCCATAAAAGTCCGCTTCCTGCCGGATTTCTTCGCGGCGGGTGCGGGCCTGGTCCTGGTCGATCAGGCCGCTGTTGAGGTCTGCATCCACCGCCATCTGTTTACCAGGCATGGCATCCAGGGTGAATCGGGCGGTGACTTCAGAGATACGACCGCCGCCTTTGGTAACCACGACAAAATTGATGATCATCAGAATGGTAAAAACCACCAGCCCGACCACGTAATCACCGCCAATGACCACATTGCCAAAGGCCTCAATGACCTTTCCCGCTGCAGCCCCTCCGTTATGACCATGGAGAAGCACCACCCGTGTGGAGGCAACGTTCAGGGCCAGCCGCATCAGGGTGGCCAGCAGCAGAACCGTAGGAAAAGACCTGAAGTCGAGGGGGCGCAGGGTGTAGATGGCCACCAGCAGCACAATCAGCGACAGGGCAATGTTAAAGGTGAACAGGGCATCCAGCAGCATCGGTGGAATCTGAAGGATCACCATGGCCAGCAGTGCCATTAACAACAGAGGGGCACCAAGGCTGCCAGCGGGTATGGATTTTCTTTTGGCAAGACTGCTCATAGGGGCTTTTACTCTCTTCTCATACCTGCACTGTCGTAGTGTCTGGAAATATCAATATCCGGCAGTTGTGGTGCATTTCGGATAGCACCCTGACGGAACTGCTGCAGCTGAAAGACGTAAGCCAGTACCTGGGCTACAGCAAGATAAAGGTCATCGGGTATTTGCTGGTCAACCCGGGTGGAGTGGTAGATGGCCCGGGTCAGCATGGGGGTTTCCACCAGCTGGATATTATGATGACGGGCGGATTCTCGGATTTTCAGGGCGATCTGGTCCACACCCTTGGCCAGAACATAGGGAGCGCTGGCCTTGTCCTGGTCGTATTTCAGGGCAACGGAGTAGTGGGTTGGGTTGGTGATAATGACATCGGCTTCAGGAATGCGCTGCATCATCCGCTGATTGGCCATCTCCCGCTGGATCTGCCGGACTTTCTGCTTGATTTCCGGCCGGCCTTCGCTCTCTTTGTGCTCATCCTTGACCTCCTGGCGGGTCATCATTAACTGCCTGCGATGGTTCCAGAGCTGAAAGGGCACATCCACGGCGCAGATCAGGACCAGAGCCAGGGCGTAGACCAGAAGGGCGTCGGCCAGGATGCTCAATCCTGTGGCCAGGGCCGTATTCAGCGGTTGTCGTGAAAGGTGGATCAACTCGGGGTAGTGCTGCCATAACAGCCAGGCCAGGCAGCTGACCACCAGCAATACCTTGAGAATGGACTTGACCAGCTCCACCAGCCCCTGGGGAGAAAAGACTTTTTTGGGCCATTGGGCCGGATTTAGGCGGCTGAATTTGGGGGCCAGGGTGTTACCGTTGAACAGCCAGCCTCCCACCATGACCTGGCTGAGAGCCCCGGGGAGTGAGATCGCTGCCAGAACCAGTACCATCATGGGCGCAACCATCAGCCCGGTGCTGGCCAGTTGATCGGCCATGGCGCTCGTGTCAAAGAGAGAGGCGCGGTCCAGGGCAAAATTGTGCCGCAGGGTGCTGGCCAGGAGGTCTCCTGACTGCTTTGACATCAATCTCAGAATCAGGCTGGCTATCAGCAGGATCACAGCGGAACCCAGTTCCCTGGAGCGGGGAACCTGGCCCTGTTCGCGGCTTTTCCGGAGTCGCTGGGGGGTGGGTTGTTCGGTTTTTTCCTGATCGCTGTCGCTCATATCAACCTCGCTAGCGGGACAGGTAATTACGCAATACGACCAGGGTCTGCTCCGTCATGTCGGAGAAAACCGCTGGCATATTGACCAGAACAAAAAACAGAGTGGCCATGCCAAACAGCATGGTCATCGGAAAACCCAGGGCAAAGATATTCAGCTGGGGCGCCGCGCGGCTCATGACACCAAAGCAGATATTGACCAGCAGCATGCTGAACACCGCGGGTAGAGCCACCAGCAATGCGCCGCTGAACAGCCAGGAACCCATCAGGGTGACATCCAGAAAGTCCATGGGGTTGAGGCCGCTGCCCACCGGCAGGGTGTAAAAGCTTTCCAGCAGAACCCGGAAGATCACCAGATGTCCGTCCATGGCCAGGAACAGTAGAAAAGTGATGGTCTGCAACCAGGTACCCAGCAGAGGAACCGAGCCGCTGGATGGATCGTTCATCACGGCCATGGAGAGTCCCATCTGCATGGATATCACCTGTCCGGCCAGGGTGAAGGCGGTGAACAGCAGCCGAAGAATCAGCGCAAAGATCAGGCCAATGACCAGCTGCTCAATGGTTATCAGGATGCCGGAAGGTGACAGTGGGTCCACTGTGGGCAGATTGCCCAGGTTCCGGGATACCAGATAAGCCAGGCTTCCTCCCAGTGCCAGCCGGGCGTGCCGGGGAACCCCGTGGCCGCCAAACACCGGCATGAACCAGAGCGCGGCGGTGATCCGGAACAGGGGCCAGAGCAGTTCGCCCATCCAGGCGGTCAGCTCGGCGCTGGTCAGTATTGAGCTGTTCATCACAGTACTCATACAATGCCTTTTTTCACAGGCTGTACCTCACAGGCATTCACCATCAATTATCTGGCCGATTACCCGGTTACTTACCCGACAAGAGTGGGGATGGCGGTAAAAATAGACGTCATAAGATCGGTCATTTTTTCCACCAGCCAGGGCCCGGCAAACACCAGGGTCATCAGGGTGGCAACCAGCCGTGGCAGGAAGCTCAACGTCTGCTCATTGATCTGGGTGGCGGCCTGGAAGATGGCCACCAACAGGCCAATCACCAGGCTGGGGCCGATAATCACAGCCACCATGATGACGATCAGAAACTGCGCCTGTCGAAACAGGTCCATAGCCACATCAGGGGTCATGCCGGGCTCCCATATACCGAATTCTTCAGGATGGCGTTATCCATAGTTCGCGGCTATCCATAGCTCGCGGCAAGAGTGCCGACGATCATGGTCCAGCCATCCACCAGCACAAACAGCATCAGTTTGAAAGGCAGGGACACCACCAGGGGTGATAGCATCATCATGCCCATGGCCATGAGTACACTGGCGACCACCAGGTCGATGACCAGGAAGGGAATAAACAGCATAAAACCTATCTGGAAAGCCGTTTTCAGTTCGCTGATGACAAAAGCGGGCACCAGCACGGCCATTGAGTTCTGTTCAGGAACGCTGCTGATGGTTTCACCGGCAATGTCCGCCATCTGCTCCAGGGAGGAGGGGTGGGTCTGCCGGAGCATAAACTGTTTGAAAGGTACGCTGGCGGTTTGCAGGGCTTCCTTGAAGGTCAGCTCTTCCGCCATCCAGGGTTCCACGGCTTCGGTCCAGGCGGTGTTAAACACCGGCTGCATAATGAACAGAGTGAGAAACAGGGCCAGGCCGATCAGCACCGGATTGGGCGGGGACTGTTGAAGACCTATCGCCTGCCGCAGCAGGGAGAGCACCACAATGATCCGGGTAAAGCTGGTCAGCACCAGTAGCAGCGCTGGCAGAAATGACAGGGCACTGAGCAGCAACAGAATCTGCATGGGAGTGCTGTATTCCTGGCCACTGCCAGTGTTAGTGATGTTCAGCAAGGGAATGTTGCTGGCTGCAATAGCGTCTGCGGCAAACACGTCAGCGGTCGTCAGACAGGCCAGCACCACCAGTACAGACATTCCTGCAACCGATAGCTTGTTAACAGGCAGTCTTTTAATAGACAGCCTGGACCGTCTGTTCTGCCAGAATCGGTTAAGCCGGTTTTGCGTCAGTTCTGAGGTCTTCTGGTGCATAGGCAATAGGCGCTCACAGGCTTGTCGGTCAATGGAAATCCGGGCAGTCCAGGCAGTTCCGGGAACAACTGTGTCAGGAGAAAAGAACTCAGAAAAATGAGCCCATGGACTCTTTCTTGCCCAGGGTGTTGCTGGCTATCTCCAGCACACGGATTCCGTACTTGCCATTGGATTCGACGACTTCCCCATGGGCCACCAGGGTGCCGTTCACTTTGATGTCCAGGGGGTCTCCAGCCTTGCGGTTCAGCTCAATTACGGAACCTTTGGCCAGTGCCAGAACCTGCTCAACGGTTTGTTCGGTGGTGCCTACTTCCAGGGACAGCTCCACAGGAATGTCCATGATCATGCCCAGGTCGGGACTTTTCCGTTCAGGGCTTTTGGGTTCGGAGCTTTTCTGTTCGAAAGCGCTGTCCTCTCTGGTAACCGTTTCAATGGCAATGGCTGTTTCTTGCTGATGATGATCAACAGGTGGTTGCTGTTCGGTCATAGTTACCTCTATGTCACCTCTATAGACAGACTGCTAGTGTCTTTGGCTGGTGTGTCAATCTGCAGCTCTTCAGCCTGAATGCCGTTGCTGACCAGGGGGGCTTTTTCGGTGTCAGGAGCCAGCATCTGAACCATCAGCCGGGTGTCGCTGGTGACCACACTGGCCTTGCCGAAGTGCTTTCTTCCAACAAACAGGTCGGCATCCAGAGGCTTGCTCAGGGGGATGATGTCTCCGGGTTTCAGGTTCACGGCTCTGGACAGTGGAATCTGTTGACGTCCGAGAATCGCCGTTACCGGCAGTGAGACTGACGTCAGTCGTTGTTTCAGTTTTTCATGCATGCAGTCCGGGTTGCTTTTCTGTTTCTGGCTGAACAGAGCGGAAACAATTCTGGCAGGCAGCATCAGGGACACCTGGCCGGAAAATGCGCCGATGCGGACGGTCAGGTTCAGGCAGACCACCAGGTCACGCCTGCCGGAGTGGTACCGCTGAGCCAGGGTTTCCTGAGCCCTGCTGGCAGAGGCAAGGGTGATGGGGGATGTGGACTGGAACGAACCGGTAAACGCTTGGAACAACCCTGCGCTCAGTTTTTTCATAATGTAGAGTTCGCCGGCATTGAGGGTTTTGTCCCTGGCAGAACTGCTCTGATCCTGACTGCCAGGAGCGGATCCTGAACCTCCGCAGACAAGGTCAAGGCAGATGCTGGCAAGACTCCGGTCAATGGCCATGGCGGCTGAGGACTGGCTGTCGTTATTGACAATCACCCAGCTCCGGAAAAAACGGTCATCGGTATCGGCTTCCAGCTTGTACTGTTTGATTTCAACCGACGGTTCAACCGCGGGTTCAGTATGAATAAGCCGGGTCAGAAACTGCTGGAATTTTTGTCCATACTGATCGGCCTTTCTGTGCAGAAATGGATTCACTTCATGAATGACATTGCCTGCCAGATAAAGGTCAAAGGGTAATATGTCAGGAGTTACGGTTGACATTACAGTATGACTTATCCCGGATGATTCAATTGATGGCAGAATTATAGGGACCTCGAATCAACATAAAACATACGTAGATATATCCCGTGTACTGTGATCTTTTTTTACAGCGGGGCGGGGTTGTTTTTTATTTTTATTGAGGAGGGTTTGTATGCTTATTAATGGAAATAATTCGCATTTGTCAGGTTGAAAAACTAGGTATTAACGGTTTCCTGGTTGTGCAGGGCGATTCATTATTTTTTCTGTCTGGTAATCTCGCTTATTGATTTACGTATCTATGCGTGCGCAAAAATGGAGAGATGCCTAGGTTATTTGACAAAGTGTTGACGTATCATAAATCCAAAATATACACATGAAAAAGAATAGACGGGAGGCTGGTAAAGGATTGAAGATCCCGCTTTATGACGTTGAAGTCTTTAATGAGAGGAGGTGCTTTTTCAGTGAAAATGTTTTCATTTCAGTGCTTGAAGATCTGTCTGATAAACGCCTTTGTCATGATGGCCATGATGATGGGCAGAGCAGATGCTTCGTCAACTCGATTTGATGGCTATCCCCTGGAAGGGGTTCACTGGAAAATGGAAGTCGGCGCCTATCAGTCAAGGCTTTCTCTCAACCCTGAATCCGGCATTGAAGTTTCCTTTAATAAAGAAGCGGGTAGCCAGGTCGTCTTTGAGTTAGTGTCTCCTTATCTTGTGGGTCAGGCTGTATCTGCTGATTTGTACCAGGTGAATTCGCCCATGTTTCCAGATCGCGAAAGGATCAAGCTTGAACGGGTGGAAGGTATCCAGCTAAGGCATTTTGTCGAACAGAATAAAATTGTTTTCTCTTCGTCGGGAAACCGGTTAATGGATCTAATGTCAAAGGGGCGCTGGTGTGTTGTCGCTGTTCAGCTGATTGATGGACGTGTTAAAACCATTGAAGTTCCTTCGATTGATTTTTCAAGAATGGTCGTTCAATTTTATGAAAGTGTTAACAAACAGCCGCCCATGAGCTGGCAAGAGGCCGAAAATTACCGGGTGTATTTTCCGGTGGGCCGTTGGGAACTGTCCGATTCCCAGAAGAATGAGCTGGATAAGCTGGTTGCTGTTATTGATTATGATGGTAAGGTAAGTACCATCACTCTGGATGGGTATTCTGATCCCTCCGGAAACCGTCTGAAAAATCTCACGCTATCCAGAAAACGAGTGGAATCTGTCAGGGATTACCTGATTCATACCGGGGTTGACCCATCACTCATAGGGTCAGTAAGGCATCATGGGGAACGCTATCCACTATTGAATAAACCTCCCGCCGACAATCGCCGGGTAGAAATAAAGTTATCCAGGTGATGGCGGTTAATTGCTAACAGTTGTTGTTGTGAATGGGGTTGTTTGTAAACAGGTGAAGCCGGTTTGGAGGTCTTCTTGATTTCAATGAGTATTGGCGGTTCATGGTTTGCTTCAGCGACCAGGATTCAACACCTGATTATGCTGAGTCAGCGAGGTACAGGTGCTTGATGATGAATAAAGACGTTCTGGCGGTTGGCTCTGATCACAACTTTGTTCAGTGTGTTACCCGGGCTTTTGATAAACCGGGTATTCACCTGACCTGCTGTGAGGGACCTGAGGGTATTGGGGAATGGCTGCCCAATGAAGGCAATGGTGTGGCGATTCTCTGGTCCGGCCATGGTGAGGTGGGCTGTGAGGCACTGCTGAAACGCTTGCAGGAACAACACCCGGGGCTGCCAGTGGTGGTAATTTCTGCCGTTGCCGAGAAAGATCATGCAGTAAAACTGATCCGGGCGGGAGCGGCGGATTACCTGGTCTTTCCCGTTGATGAGAACGTGCTGCGTTCACGGGTTCGCCTGCTGACCGCATCAGAAGGCCGGGGGCTGAAAGAGCGGGTGATTGCCCGGGCGCCGGTAACCCGTCATGCCATTCAGCTGGCCGTCAAGGCCGCTGTAACCGATGCTTTTATCCATCTGAGCGGGGAGTCCGGTACCGGCAAAGAAGTGTTTGCCCGGCTGATCCATGACAGCTCCCGGCGATCCGATGGGCCTTTTGTTGCCGTGAACTGTGCAGCGATTCCGGAAAATATGCTGGAGTCGGTGTTGTTTGGTCATGAAAAAGGGGCCTTTACCGGAGCCGTTCGTCGTCATATTGGCAAGTTCGAGCAGGCCTCTGGTGGCACCTTGTTCCTTGATGAAGTGGCGGAAATGCCCCTGAACCAGCAGGCCAAGCTGCTCCGGGTGATACAGGAAAAAGAGCTGGAGCGGATGGGGGGCAGTGAAACGGTCAAAGTGGATATCCGGATTATCTCCGCTACCAACCGGAACCTGTCTGAACGGGTGAATGAAGGGGCGTTCCGGGAAGATCTGTTTTACCGGTTGAATATTTTTCCCCTGCACCTGGCCCCCCTCCGGCAGCGCAGGGAGGATGTTATCCCTCTGGCCCGGCACTTCCTGAAGGCCATGGATGCCCAGCCGGGTCACTCTCAGTGCGGTCAGCCTGGTCTGGAATTCAGCCATGAAGCCGTCAGGGTGCTTGAGGCCTATGACTGGCCAGGCAATATCCGGGAGCTTGAGAATGTGGTGCAGCGGGCTGCTGTTTTGCGCAGAGGCTGGGTGATCATGCCGGATGACCTGATGCTCCCGGAGGTAGAACTTGAAAAAGTGCAGGATTCGGCGGTGGCCGGTATTTCTGAAAATACCGTTGCTTCCGAAAAAGCAATGGATAAAACGACGAATGTAGTTAGCCTGGAAAGTGGTTCTGACGGGAATACCCCGTGCCAGTCCTTACCGGTGGCCAGTAAAAAACAGCGGGAATGGCAGCATATTCTGGAAGTACTCAAGCACTATGGGGGCCACCGTAGTCGATCTGCTGAGGCCCTGGGGATTACCCCCAGGATGCTCCGTTACAAGCTGGCCCAGATTCGCAATTCCGGAATTGATTCCGATGCGATAATTGCCGAAGCTGCCCAGGCGTCAAAGCATGCCAGTCTTTGATAGTAGAGAAACAGGGTGGGAAGTCAGCAGCAACCCAGTGGCAATGATCGTGGCAATAATGCCGATTCAAAATGGCCTTGAGGTAACCGGATAGTATGCACCCAATTACAGACGCAGCAGGTGTTCAGGCCAACCGGATTTCTCTGCCTGGCAAAGGGGCAGGAGAAGTGGCGGCGGCCACCCCGTCCGAGGGGCAGGCGGTCGGTAGCAAGTCGGTTGAGTTCGCTGAAGTGTTCCGTGGGGCGCTGGATGAAGTCAGTGCCCAGCAGGAAACAGCGGGTCAGATGCAGGCAGACATTGAGATGGGACTTAGCCAGGATTTGGTGGGAACCATGATTGCCAGCGAAAAGGCGTCACTCTCTTTCCAGGCGGTGGTCCAGGTCAGAAATCGAGTGGTGTCGGCCTATGAAACTGTTTTCAATATGCCGGTTTAAGGCGGATGATGTTGAGGAATAGCGTTTGAATGCTCCTGTAAAACTGGATGCCGCCGCTGCCCTTAACAAGGCAAAGGCAGGGGCTTCCAGCCTGACATCCCGCATTGGGAGTTCTATGCCGGCCTGGCTGAGGGATAACCTTGTTATCCTGCTGGCGGGTGCCGCTGTGGTGATCAGCCTGGCGGTAGTGGCAATGCTCTGGATGGGTGGTTCACAAGGCGACATGCGTCCCCTTTATGGACGACAGGAAATGTATGATGTGGCCGCAGTTATTGAAGTGCTGGACACAGAGCAGATTCCCTACCGTCTTCACCCGGTCAGCGGCCAGGTTCTGGTGCCTTCCCAGCGGATCAATCCGGCGCGCATGAGCCTGGCGGCCGCAGGAATTACCCCCAGGATGCCCAGTGGTATGGAGATGCTGACGTCTTCAGGGCCTCTGGGGCGCAGTCAGTTTGTGGAACGGAAACAGTATATTCAGGCCCTGCAGGGAGAGCTGGAGCAGACCATTGTCAGCCTGAGACAGGTTCGTTCTGCCAGGGTGCATCTGGCGATACCGGAAAGAACGGCTTTTCTACGGGATAAAGCCAGGCCGTCGGCATCGGTTTATGTGGACCTTTTTCCCGGCAGTGTGCTGGATGGCCGTCAGGTTCAGGGCATCATCAACCTGGTGACCGGCAGCCTTCCTGACCTGGAGCCGGACAGGGTCAGTGTGCTGGACCAGAACAGTAACCCCTTACAAGGTACGGACGGTTCCGATAAAGGGGCTGACCGTCAGCTGTCCTACCAGCAAAAGCTGGAACAGGAATATGTTCGTCGGCTGTCGTACCTCCTGGAGCCTCTGGTAGGGCCCGGTAACTTGCGGGTGGCGGTCAGTGCCGATATCGACTTCAGTTACCGGGAAACCAGTATTGATGATTACGACCCGGCCAGTGCATCGGTTCGAAGCGAAAGTGTTTCTGGCCTGACGGGGGCGCGCGAGGGCGCTTCAGGTATTCCCGGGGCTGCCTTTGGCAAGGAGGCGGGTGGTGCTTCTGAAGATCAGGAAGGAGGCACCGGTACCCGGGTTCGCAACTTTGAGCTGGATCATACCGTCAGTTTTCAGCGACAGGAGGCTTTTCGTCTCAAGCGGATTAATGTGGCGGTGATGCTTAATGGCAGCACTCCTGCCCTGCAGGGGGAGAAAAGTGAGCAGGTCATTGCGGCGGTAGAAGAACTCCTGAGCAATGCGGCGGGAGTGGATCTGGACCGGGGAGACCAGCTGGCCGTCAGGGCACTGCCGTTTTTCAGTGGTACCGGTTTACCGTCCGAGTCAGGAATAGGCTCTGTTGAGGAGCCTTCCGAACTGAAGATAAGCCTGATCATTGGAGGGGTAGCCGGGCTTCTGGTGATTGCCCTGGTAGCCTTTATGGTGCTCAGAAAAAGAAAAGCGACGCGGAAAGCACAAGGTGAGCAGGAACAATTATTGCTGGATTCTGCCCACAACGCGGCTCATAACAATGAAGAGGACGTGATGGTCAGCCTGCACGCTATCCATGCCGAAGCATTGGAGAAAGTGCGTGAACGGGCTGCCGCTCATCCGGAACAGGTGGCCAGTATACTGGAATGCTGGATGAAGGAGGGTGATTGATGGATACCATGGCTTCGTCGAATGTTTCTGTCGATTCAGGTGGTGTAAATAACCCGCCGGCGGCTCCCGAACGTCCCCGGGTTGAACAAGTGGCCATCGCCCTGCTGGGGTTGGGCGGGGAGCTGTCTGCCCGGATTCTGGAGCAGATGTCAGCAAAACAGGTTGCCCTGTTGCAACGGGTGATGCCCAGGGTGAGCCATGTGGTTGAGAGTGAGCTCGGTGGTGTGATGACTTCGATTCTCAGGGAGTTGGATGATGCACCCTTGAGCAGTGACCGGGCTGCCATGGACCGTACCCTGAGAAAGAGCCTGGGAGAAAAGCGGGCCAGGGAATTGCTACGCTCAAAAGATGCCGAGCGCTATGGGGCGGTGTTTGAAAAACTGCTTTCTCTGGACCCCAAGGCCGTTGCCCGCCTGGTGGCCAGTGAACACCCGCAGCTCCAGGCCATTACCCTTTCCTGTCTGGAGCCTTCTGCCAGTGCCCGGGTGCTGAAATGTTTTCCCCAGGCACGCCAGGTTGAGCTGATTCAGCGCATGGCCAGTCTTGAGTCAGTACCCACTTCTTCCCTGGACGCCATTGCCGGGTTGCTGGACAGCATGCCGACGGAGCAGGCCGAAACCTTTGCGGTGAATGGCGTTAACAAGTTGGCCGAAGTGCTCAACAGCATGGATATGGAAAGTGGCAACACCCTGCTGGATCAGCTGAGAGACCAGAATGACCAGCTGGCTGAGCGGGTGGTGTCCCAGCGGTTCACCTTTGACCATGTGCTTGGACTGGATCCGGAAGCATTGCAGTCAGTGGTTGAGGCAGCCGACAGTGAAATGCTGGCAACCGCATTGAGGGGCGTTTCCAAGAAACGACTTGAGCAGATTTATGCGGGCATGGGTAAGCGGGCTGGTAATATGCTCCGGGATGAAATTGAGTCCCGGGCCCGGGTGCGGGCCAGCCGTATTGTTGAGGCCAGGGCCGGTCTTACCGGTCTGGCACGGCAGATGGTTCAGGAAGGCCAGATAGAAGGGGCTCCTGCCTCCGAAGAAGGGGTGGGCTGATGTGATGGCTGGCAAGAACCCATCCGGTGAAGCAGAGCCTTTCACGGGAGCAGAGCCTTCCGCTGGAACAGAGATGGATGAATGGGAGCCCAGGCCTTTTCGCTTTCCGGCAGTGGCTTTTCCGGAATCGACATCAGGGTCGCAGTCACAGCCCGTCTCTGCAATCCCTTCTGAAAAGTCTTCTGAAAAGCCGCTGCAGCCTGTGCTTTTTCCCGAACCCTCTGATTCTGAGCATCGTCCGGATGAGACCGCTGAAGGCCGTGAGTCCGGCGTTTCCCTGAACACTGCCCAGCAGCAGGCAGCACTGGAAGCAATGTTTCAGAAAGGGCTTGAACAGGGGAAACAGGAAGCCATGGCTCAGCTGACCGAAACCATTCGTCAGCAAGCTTATCAGGAAGGATTGCAGCAAGGGCTTGCTGAGGCCCGGCAGGAGGGTTTGGCCCAGGGAGTGGAGCAAGGTCGGGAGCAGGGACTGCAGGCTGCCAGGGATGAAGTGAGCCAGCGAGTGGAGCTGATGACCAGCGCCGTCTCTGGTTTAAACGAGCGTCGACAGCTATTGAATGGGCAGCAGATCAAAGAAGTTGCGCTGCTGTTGGAGCGCCTGTTGGTGGAGCTGGTTCGAGTGGAGTTGAAACAGTCACCGGAACAGATCCGCCAGGTGGTTGAAACTTCAATTCAGCTGCTTAGCCGGGGAGATAATGAGCAGTTGCAACTGCGGGTTAACCCCGACGATGTTCAATGGCTTGAGCCGCTTATGGAAGAGTGGGTTGCATCTGGCGACAGTCCGGCCCGGTTAACGCCTGATACGGACATTACCCGGGGAGGTTGCCTGATTGAAGGGCTGCTTGGGGAAATGGATGCGACCGTGGAGGAGCGGGTCAGGGATTGCATTGAGCAGCTGCGCAGTTGTCTGCTGGACGTTTCTGAAGAGCGGGAACCCGTGGAAGTTTCTGCCATCCGGGAGCAGCTCCGGTCTTCCCGTGCGTCCAGTCACAAACCACCGGCTCCAGCGGGGCTGGTGACCGATTTTCAGGCCGGTGAAGCCGGGAACCAGGCGATACTATGAGCGGAATAACCGTTGATGATCTCCAGAAAAGGCTGCAGTCCGCTCAATCCGAAGTGCGGGTGTCCCCCGGTAAAGTTTACGGACGCCTCCTGCGGGTAAAGGGTCTCTGCCTTGAGGCAACGGGATGCCGTTTAAGTACCGGGCAGCAGTGCCTGGTTTGTCGGGCGGATGGCTCTACCCTGGAAGCGGAAGTGGTGGGGTTTGACGGTGACCGTCTGTTTCTGATGCCCCTGGATGAACCGGTGAACCTGAGCAGTGGAGACCGGGTGATTCCCGTTTATAAAAATCATCGTATTCCCGTGGGTGAGGGTTTGCTGGGCCGGGTTGTAGACGGTGTCTGTCGTCCACTGGATGGTCTTGGCAACCTTGAGACCTGCGATACTGTTCCCCCTGAAGGCACCTCCATCAACCCCCTGAATCGTCGCCCGATCAGAGAACCTCTGAATGTGGGCATCCGGGCCATTAACAGTCTGCTGACGGTGGGTAAAGGCCAGAGGCTGGGGTTGTTTGCCGGCAGCGGGGTGGGTAAAAGCGTCCTGCTGGGCATGATGACCCGCTATACCAGTGCCTCAATTACCGTGGTGGGTCTGGTGGGGGAGCGTGGCCGTGAAGTACGGGAATTCATTGAACACAGTCTTGGGGATGAAGGACGCCGCCGGGCTGTGGTGGTCGCCGCTCCTGCAGACAGCTCGCCCATCATGCGCCTGCGCGCTTCTCGTCTTTGTCATCGTATTGCCGAATATTTCCGTGATCAGGGCCATGATGTCCTGTTATTGATGGATTCACTGACCCGCTTTGCCCAGGCCCAGCGGGAAATAGCCCTGGCGGTGGGGGAGCCTCCCGCCACCAAGGGGTATCCGCCTTCTGTCTTCAGTTTGTTGCCCACACTGGTGGAGCGGGCTGGTAATGGTGAGCACCCCCAGGGCTCAATGACCGCTTTTTATACGGTGCTGTCTGAAGGGGATGATCAGCAGGACCCCATTGCTGACGCCGCCAGAGCGATTCTGGATGGGCATTTTGTGCTGAGCCGTGAGCTGGCGGAGTCCGGCCATTATCCGGCCATCAGCATTGAGCAGTCGGTCAGCCGGGTGATGACCCAGATTACCGATGACCATCATCAACAACTGGCCCGGCAGTTCCGGCAGACTCTGGCCTGTTACAACAAAAACAGTGAGCTGCTGGCACTGGGCGCCTACCGTAAAGGAACCGATCCGACCATAGACCGCGCCATTGCCATGTATCCGGCCATGTCCGCCCTGTTGCAGCAGGGCGTCTCTGAAGCGGCGGATTTTGAACACTCTCTGGCACGGTTGAAGGCGCTCTGGCCTGAGGGGAGTAGCAGGTCATGAGAAAAAAACGACAGCTTTCCCGTTTACAGGCATTGCGGGAAATGCAGTGTCAAAGTGCCCGGCAGCATCTTACGGAAGAGCAGAGCCGGTTGCAGTTGGAAGAGCAACGTCTGGATCTGCTGGAAAACTGCCAGCAGAACTATGCCTGGCTGGAAGGCCGACAGGCCAGTGGCCTGATGCTGTGCAGTGCGCAGATGATGGCGGAAAATATCGAGCGGGCGGTCAGGCACCAGCGCCAGCAGGTGGCGGTGCAGGAATCCCAGTGTCGTTCAGCCCAGTCCGATTATGTTCAGGAAAAGCTGCAGCTTCGAACCGCCGAAACGTTACTGGCCAGTCATCAGCGGGTTCTGGATAGTCGGGAAGAGCGGCAGGAGCAGAAGCGACTGGATGAGCTCTCTTCAACCCGCTGGAGGTCTGCTTCAGAGCGGGCTTGATAGAATGGGCCTGACCGGCATCATGCCGTGATTTCAAGGGCGGGCTGGTGGGTGTTCCTGGACTGGCCGCTGGAAGAATAAGTCACCACCTCTTTTTCTCTGAGGTTCAATCGTTTCAACGTCCTGTTGACCGTTTCCTGTTGCAGTTTCAGAGTCTGGCCATTGACCTGGTTAATGGCTTTGCACTCCCGGACCTGTTCCTGCAGTTTTTTCCAGTCTTTCAGGATTTCCTGGTGTCTGCTTGCTTCCAGGGTCTTGCCGAGTCGGCTGAGAAACGTATCCATCCCTGATTCTGTGTTGGTCAGCCCCAGTTCGGCCAGACTGGCGGAACGATTTTTCCGGTTTTCCCGGGCTTTCAGCAGCAGTGAGGTGATGTCGCCAGCCAGTTGGGTCAGCGCCGGTGTGTTTCTGGAGCGCAGCTGAACCTGTTGTTCAGTCAGGAGCTGGTGCAGGGACTGATAAACGTCCATATCCAGATAAATAGTGTTGATAACCGTTTGCTCGGACATGCTTTTTTCAGTGGTCAAATTCTGTGTTTAAGGAGTGTCATCAAAAAGAGTCAGTTCAAAGTCCAGCATTTTCTGGGCCAGTTTTTCATAATCCATGGACATTTCACCCTCGGCAATGGCCTGTTTGATGCGGTCGACTTTTTCCAGGTCCACATCGTCGGCGCTGAGGGCTGTCGCTTCTGCCTGGGCGAGCGTGGAAGCGGTATTGCTGATGGACAGCGAGGCTTCAGGCTGGCTCTCCTGGGCAGGGCGTTCAGCTTTCTTCTGCGTAATAGAGTGCAGCAGTGGTGAACGGTTAACATCGGTAATAGTGGTCATGACGACGCCTCTTTGGCCTGTGTCTTCTGTCTGAAAGAATACGGCAGTGGATAAAAAATATTAAACAGCCTGGGCAAAAAAAACGGTAAAAAAAACAGCGCTTTTCTATCTCTCCTCCCATGTCGGTATAGCGTATAGGGATACTGGCAGAGTTTGCCGGTTTCCGCGAGGAAGTTCTTTACCATACCTTTACTTCCCCATTTCCGGAAACCGTGCCCCGGACCACTTTGCCACTGGACAGGTTTTTTACCCGGATCTGTTCGTTCAGGGCCCCGTTTTCCAGGGCTTCCCCGGGCATGCTGACGGTCAGGGCGTTGCTGTTGGCGATCAGGGCAATCCGGTCGCCCCGGTGAATCACTTCTGCTGCCTGGACCATTGACGGAGTGAGTATTTTTCCAGTGGTTACCGACCTTCTGGCTTCAGTATTGACGATCTGGTCCAGGGAGTGAAGGTAACCCCGGTGCAGCTGGCTGATGTCCTCCTCCCGGAACTCCACATCTTCAGGGAGCAATTTTTTCCCCCGAGCCAGTGGATGGCGGCTGACCAGCACGCTGGCGTATAGACGGATGTTTCCCTTCATATACAGCGACCACTGTCTGGGTTTAAGACATTTGACTTTTATTCGCTGGGGGCCCGCTTCAAATCCACTCATAAAGGTGATCTTTAAGGGTTCCTGGCAGGACTGGCGGGCCAGTGGTTCGGGAAGAGGGTTAAGGCTGATTTCAAAGCGTTTGCTGTCCACGGTATCCGCCAGTTGAGAGGCCCTGGTATTGAGGGCGGACTCAACGGTCTGAAGCAGTTCGCTTTCGACACTTTCAACTCTTTTGTTAATGATTGCTGTGTTGTCAGCACCGGACACTTGCCCGCACAGGAGCAGCCCTGCCAGCAGTTGGATGATCCAATGATGGCAGACCAGTGTCTGATGTTTTGGAAAATACCGAGGAAAAATGTTTCCGCCCTCTCTCTTTCTATGGCCGGGCTGAAGAGCCGACCGGAAGGTTCATGGCTGATGGGGGAATAAAAGTCATGCTTCACTAAGCGGACTGTTTCCATCATAGCAAGATTATAAAGGCTGCCTATTGCGTGCTTTGTCATGTTTGTCATGAAAGTCCGCAGTTTTCAGGATGCCGGTTATGGAATAAAACAATGAAACCGTGGCTTATGGTGGCTTATGGTGTTAGTTGCAGGCAGTTTTGATGTTTTGGCATACAGCTTGCATTCATCCAGTTTGACGCGTTCAGGCACAGGATGGCCCAGACATTCTTTTTATAAAGTGCATTTATAAAGTGTTTTTAGAAGGTGCTGTTTTTCTGAGGTAGAGATGGCCATAACGTTTGAAAATGCCCTGGGTATTCTGCCCCATACCCTCCATTACCGGGCAGAAAGGGCGGAAGTGATTTCAGGCAATATTGCCAATGTGGATACGCCGGGTTTCCAGGCGAAAGATCTCGATTTTAATGCAGTGCTGGATCAGCAACAGGCCCTGGCCAATGTGCAGACCCGCCTGGAACAGACCCGGTCCGGGCATCTGTCATTGCCGGGAAAGAATGACTTTGGCGAGCTGCACCAGGGCGCCGTTCATGAGCGTGAGGGTGACCGTGAAGGGGCGGATGGAAACTCAGTGGAACTGGGTGTCGAGCAGGCGGCGTTTATGCGCAACAGCATGGAGTTTCAAACCAGTCTCACATTTCTGAATATGAAACTGAAAGGACTGCGCCTTGCCATTACCGGGCAGTAAAGCCGTTTACTGATGGTTATTAATGATCAAAAGGTTTTAAGAAATTATTCATGTCCCTGAGCAGTATTTACGATATCGCCGGTTCCAGTATGGCGGCACAGACACTCCGGTTGAATACCGTTGCCAGTAATATGGCCAATGCCGAAACCGCTGCAGGCAGTGCCGATGGGGCCTATAAAGCCCGTCGTCCGGTATTTGCCGAGGTGATTCAGAGTGTGGGTGATCAGGCGGCAGGACAGGTGGAAGTGTCCGAGGTGGTGAACAGTACCGCCGAGCCGTTAATGCGGTATGAGCCGGACAATCCCCTGGCCAATGAGGAAGGCAATGTCTTCTATCCCGACATCAATATGGTGGAAGAGATGGCCGATATGATGAGTGCCACCCGCAGCTATCAGACCAGTGTTGAAATGATGAGTAACGCCCGTCGTATGCATGAGCGTCTTCTGAGCCTGGGGCAATAAGGGTGTCTGCTTTGGTTTTATTCCGTCCGTTTTTTATAACTCTGGTGCTGGCCAGCTCAATGGTATCCGCCGGGCAGCCAGCGGTTTCCGCTACCAGCAACCTGGACAGTGATGCGTTCATGCAGATGCTGATGACCCAGCTGCAGTACCAGGACCCTTCGGCCCCCATGGACAATGCCCAGATGGTGTCCCAGTTGTCGGACATGACCATGATGCAGCAAAACGGAGAGCTGGTGGAAGCACTCAAGGGATTGAAAGACCAGATGTATCAATCCCAGGGATTGTATGCCTCAAACCTGGTGGGTAAGGAAGTGATGGTGATGGCCAACCTGTTTGTGGTGAAGGGAGGCGTGTTTCCGGAAGGGGAAGTTCTGTTGAACCAGGCGACAAAAGCCCTGCGAATAGAGGTATACGGTGGCAAAAGTGGCCCGGATACAGCGGATCCTCTGGCGGTGCTTGACCTTGGTGAGCAGACAGAGTCCGGAAAAGTGCCTTATGACCTGGGCAGCCTGAAGACGAAGCCTGGGGATGGCACTTACATGATGTATGCCTTTGCCCGCTTCGATGGCCATGACGTTGAGCAGACCCTGACCCAGCGCAGCATGGTCAAGAGTGTGGTGATTCCCGGTAACGGCCAGGATGTCCTGGTGGATGCCCAGGGTATCGGTCTGGTGCCGCTTTATTCCCTGACGGAGTTCAAGGGGGATTACATTGTGGACTCTCAAGCGGCCGGGCAGGGGGGCGGCCAGGATCCTTTTGCCGCGCTGGCGGGGCAGATGAAAAAGGTGGTTCGCAAGGGGGAAAGCTGGACAGTCAACCCTCTGTTCAAGCAGATCAGCCAGCGGGCCAGTCGGCGTACCATGCCGGTCTCCCGTCGTTCAGCCATGTTCAGGACGCTGCCCTGAGGATGGGTACCATCCCTCTGCCCTGACAGTGATTTAAGAGGGGTTGAAGAAGTTTTGGAGTATTTTTCATGTCAATGAATACCGGTATCAGCGGCCTCAATGCGGCCAGTGAAAGCCTCGGGGTGATCAGTAACAACATCGCCAATGCCAATACCGTGGGCTACAAGTCCATGAAAGCCCAGTTTGCCGACGTTTACTCTGAGAGCACTGGGGTAGGCGGGGTGTATGTATCGGATATAGAGACCAACTTTGCCGAGGGTAATACCCTTTACACCACCAGCGCCACCGACCTGGCCATCGATGGTGATGGCTTTTTTATTATGCAGGACGTGAGTGGCCAGCATTATTACACCCGGGCGGGCAATTTCACTGCGGACAAAGACGGCTTTCTGGTCAACGACCAGGGGCAGACTGTCATGGGGTATGGTTCAGACGACAGTGGCAACGCCATCGAGGGACCGTTAAAGCCTCTGTCAGTTGATAAGGCGGACCTGCCAGCCCAGGCAACGGATTCTGCGGCGATCAAAGCCAACCTGGATGCCCGTTCTGAGGTGATTGATCGCACCGCAACGGATTTTGACCCGGAAAACCCCAAGAGTTACCACAGCACCACCACTTCCACCCTCTACGACAGCCTGGGCAATCAGCAGCAGGTGAAGGCCTATTACACCAAAACCAGCGAAAATCAGTGGGAGGTTCGCTATGAGGTGGATGGCCAGCCGGTGAAAACCGGAAGCGAAGATTATGTGGCCACCCTGAATTTTGACACCAGCGGACAATTGGTGAGCAGTTCAGACAACAGTGGTCAGGCTCATGGGGGAGCCGGTCTGTTCACTCTTCCGGGGCTGAATTTTAACAATGGCTCCGAACCCATGGCGCTGGCTATGGATATCTCGGGCATCAGCCAGTACGGCAACAGTTTCTCTGTGGCCAGCAACACCAGCAACGGCTATATGGCGGGGACTTTTAACGGCGTCTCCATTGGCAAAGACGGGGCGGTAGTGGCCTCTTACTCCAACGGTCAGAGTGATATCCAGGGTTATGTGGCGCTGGCCAGCTTTCCCAGTACGGCAGGCCTGGAATCCGCGGGCAATACCAGCTGGGTGGAATCACCGGAATCCGGGGCTCCCATGATCGGCATGGCGGGCAGCGGCATTTTCGGGAAGCTCTCAAGCAGCGCTCTTGAAAACTCCAATGTCAATATGAGCGCAGAGCTGGTGGATATGATTGTGGCCCAGAGTACCTATCAGGCGAACACCAAAACCATTTCCACCTTTAACGAAAACACCCAGTACCTGCTGAATACCTTCTGATTATGGATACGGCACTCTTTACTGCACTCAGCGGGGCAACCCGGGCAATGGAAGCCCAGCAGGTTCATGCCAATAACCTGGCCAATATCAATACCGACGGGTTTCGGGCGGATTACCTGAACGCCGTCGCCAGGGAGCCGGAAAGCGGGGGTTCTCCAGACAGTGGGCCACTGGTGGCGGACAGTCAGCCCTGGTCCGGGCTGAATAATGGCACATTATCCATGACCGGCCGCAGCCTTGATCTGGCCATTGAAGGGGAGGGCTGGTTTACGGTTCTCGATGGCCAGGGGAATGAAGCGTTTACCCGTGCCGGAGGCCTGCATGTGGACAGCAATGGCGTTTTGCGCACCGCCCGGGGATTGATGGTGGTGGGTGAGGGAGGGCCGGTGACTCTGCCGGAATACGACAGTTTACTGGTAGGCAGCGATGGTCGGCTGTCCGTCAAGGTCAGTGGCACGGCAGACAGCCAGGTGGCCCAGGTGGATCGGCTGAAACTGGTCAATCCGGAGCCCGCCGATCTTCACAAGGGGGCTGATGGACTGTTCCGCCTGAAGAACGGCAGTGCAGTGGATGCCAGTGAGGAGGTCAGTGTGGTTTCCGGCTATCTGGAAGGCAGTAATGTGAATGCTGTCCAGGAGATGGTGGCGCTGACGGACCTGAGCCGGAATTTTGAGATTCAATTGAAAATGATGCGTGCCACGGCCCAGATGGATGAGGCCGGCAATGAACTGCTGCGCGGGTAATTCACTGCAGCTGGTTGTGCCTGAGCGTAGGTTGAGTTGAGCCTTGCGAAGCGCAACACAAAACCGCTCAGCTAAACCTGTAGGCCGGTTTGTTGCGCTTCACTTCGTTCAACGCAACCTGTGCCCTGCAAACACGACATCAGATTTAAAGAGAGAGCAGAATTAATGAACCCAACGTTATGGACCGGCCAGACCGGTCTGACCGCCCAGGACAAACAGCTGAATGCCATTTCCAATAACCTGGCCAACGTCAATACCGTTGGTTTCAAGCGGGACCGGGTGGTATTTGAGGACCTGTTCTATCAGGTACAGCGCCAGCCCGGTGCCGATAATACCGAAGGCAATGAGGTGCCCAACGGCATTCAATTGGGGACCGGTGTCCGTGTGGCAGGTACCCAGAAAGTATTCACCCAGGGTTCCAGTCAGACCACTTCGGATCAGCTGGACCTGGCCATTGAAGGGCAGGGCTTTTTCCAGGTAGAGCAGCCCGATGGAACCATGGCCTATACCCGCAATGGCCAGTTTCATTTGAACTCCAGTGGCCAGATGGTCACGGCCAATGGTTTCCCCTTGGAACCGGCCATTGAGGTTCCGGAAGACGCCATGTCGCTGTCCATTGGCGCCGATGGCGTGGTCAGTGCCACCATTGCTGGGGATCCTATGCCTCGGGAGCTGGGGCAGATCAATCTGGCAAATTTCGTCAATCCGGCCGGGTTGCGGGCACTGGGCTCCAACCTGTTTGCCGAAACCGCTTCCAGCGGCCAGCCGGTTGAGTCCATTCCAGGAGAAGACGGCGTGGGTTCTGTCAGGCAGTTTGCCCTGGAATCCTCCAACGTCAATATGGTGGAAGAGATGGTTAACATGATTGCCGCCCAGCGGGGTTATGAAATGAATGCCAAGGTGATCTCTGCCGCTGATCAGATGATGCAGTTTGCCAACCAGACGCTCTAAGGCGGAGCTCAAAGCAGGAAGTAGTAGACATGATTCGTATTCTGCTGGCCACGGCCGCCATTTTCCTTACCGGCTGCGCTTCCCAGAAGCCTGCCGACCCTGTGGACTGGACGCCCCCACCCCTGGTGGATAACCCTCCCCCCCAGGTAGTAGACGGCAGTCTTTTTAATGCGGCCTACAGCACCAGTCTGTTTGAAGACCGCATGGCGTACCGGGTGGGGGATATCCTGACCATTTATCTGGATGAACAGACCAAGTCAGTGAAGTCTTCCGGTACCAGCATGAATAAGGGAACCAGCCTGAACTTTCCCGGGCCGGTGGTTCTGGGGAAACAGATGGAAGACTCCTCCCTGGCCATTGACCGGAAATTTGCCGGGGATGGCGCCAGCTCTCAGCAGAACATGCTGGATGGCTCCATTACCGTGTCGGTGGTTGAGGTTCTGCCTAATGGGGCGTTGAAAGTCCGTGGTGAGAAATGGATCACCCTCAATCAGGGGGATGAATATATCCGCCTGGGCGGTATCTTGCGGCCGGAAGACATTACGCCGGACAACACCGTATCCTCCCAGCGCCTGGCCAATGCCCGAATTGTTTATTCCGGTGAAGGGCCGCTGGCGGACGCCAATAAACCCGGGTGGCTGACCCGGTTCTTTAACAGCCCGGCCATGCCGTTCTGACCGGTGAATGTATGATGAAGTCGCTTTTTACCACAAGGGATTGCAATCGCGTATGCAGGAAAGCTTTCCATCGTAAAGCCATCCATGGTCTTGTTTTGCTGCTGGTGATGCTGGCAGCTCTTCCTGTGTCGGTGACCGCTGAAGCCAAGTCCCGGCGGTTGCTGGATATGGTGGATGTGCTCGGGGTGCGGGGCAACCAGCTGGTGGGTTATGGGTTGGTTGTGGGGTTGAATGGCACCGGTGACAAAACCCGGCAGACCCAGTTCACCGGGCAGTCCATGAAAAACATGTTGCGCCAGCTGGGAATTCAGCTGCCTAACGACGCCAACCCGAATTTGAAAAACATTGCCGCCGTTTCCGTGACGGCCACTATCCCTGCCTTTGCTGCAGTGGGGCAGCGAGTTGATGTAACGGTGTCGTCCATCGGGGACGCTAAGAGCCTGCAGGGAGGAACTCTGTTGCTGTCACAGCTGAAGGGGGCCGATGGCAGAGTCTATGCCCTGGCCCAGGGGAACCTGGTCGTGACGGGGATTAATGCCTCCGGCAATGACGGTTCCAGCATTACCGTGAATATCCCCACGGCGGCAAGAATCCCCAACGGTGCGACCATTGAGCGAACCATTCCCAGTGGCTTTGCCACCAGAAGCCATATCATGCTCAACCTGAGAAATCCCAGCTTCACCAGCGCAGGGAATATCGTCAAGGCCATTAACGGCAAGTTTGGCCCGGGCATCGCTGAAGCTGAAAACGGCGTGACGGTGCGAGTCAGGGCTCCGGCAGATCCCAGCCAGCGGGTGGCCTATATGTCGGTTCTGGAAAGAATGCGGGTGGACGAAGGGGAAACCATGGCCAAAGTGATTATTAACAGCCGCACAGGCACCGTGGTCATGAATGAGTTTGTGCGTGTCAAGGCGGCAGCGGTCAGCCATGGCAACCTGGTGGTCACTATTCGTGAGGACGCCGCTGTCAGCCAGCCTGGAGCGTTCTCCAATGGAAAAACGACGGTGGTGCCAGACAGCAATATTCTGGTGGATCAGGGGGACAAGCATCTGTTTATGGTTCCCGAAGGCAGCTCTTTGCAGGATGTGGTCAATGCCATTAATGCGGTTGGGGCCACACCGTCGGACCTGATGGCCGTGTTGCAGGCCCTGGACCAGGCCGGTGCCCTGGAAGCGGAACTGGTGGTGATTTGATGGATAAGGTAGCACTGTTTCAATTGCAATCCACAGGGGTGTCAGCCTCTCTGCCTGCCAGGGTGAAAACCAACGGTGAGGTGAGTGGTACAGAAAGGGGTGAGGCGAGCCGACTGAAGGAAGCTGCCATGGACTTTGAGGCCATGATGATTGAGCAGATGCTCAAAAGCATGCGCCAGGCGGATGAAGTGCTGTCGGAGGACAGTCTGGTGAGCTCCCGGGAGCAGGGTTTCTGGCAGGAGTGGCAGGATTCCCGCCTCGCCCTGGACATGTCCAGAACCCAGGGGATTGGCCTGGCAGAGCAGATCGTCCGGCAGGTTGAGCGCCAGCAGGGAGGGGATCAATGAACCTTCCGAACAAGAAAATTTAATTTCAGGCAACAATTGCCGTTTTCCTGATGACTGACTGCCGTCCGGATAAAGATTAGCTGAGATACTATGAACATGATTGCCAACGGGGTAGCGGGGATGACGGTCGCCTCTACCTCTCTCATGATAGCCAGTAAGAACATTGCCAACGCTTCTGTGCCAGGGTATTCCCGTCAGCAGGCGGTATACGGCACGGCTCCGGGTGGCAGCGTCTACGTCAGCGATATAGAGCGCATAAGCGACACTTTTTATGTGTCTCAGCAGCAGGCTGCCAGCAGCGCCCTGGGGTATGCCACCGCTTATGCCAGCCAGGCCACCCAGCTGGAAAGTCTGATCAGTGGTGAGTCCTCCGGCTTGTCGCCCTCCATCAATGGTTTTTTTGGATCTCTTAAAGCGGCTCAGGTGGACCCCATGGCCTCGGCTTATCGCCAGGAAGTGCTGTCCAGTGCTGACAGTCTGGCGGCCCGTTACAACAGTCTGGCGGGGGACATGGATCGACAGCTTGATGATGTTAACCAGCAGATGGCGGTCATGACTGAAGATGCCAATGGCCTGCTGGAATCGGTGGCCAGCCTCAACAGTGAAATTCTCAAGGCAGAAGCCTCCGGTGCCGAAACGGCGGACTTGCTGGATCAGCGTGACCGGGCCATTCAGCAGTTGTCGGAGCTGGTGGGTGTGGACGTGGTGTACCAGCCCAATAATACTGTTGACCTGCTCCTGCCCAATGGTGAGCCTCTGGTGGTGAACGGGAACAGCCATCAGCTCAAGCTGGTGGATGGTTCACCGGATGCCCGGATGAAAACCCTGGCGGTGGATAACGGGGTTCACACCAAACCGGTTCAGGAGATCGGTGGTGGGCTGCAGGGGCAGATGGACTTCCGGGATGAGGTGCTGGTGCCTGCCCGGGAAGAGCTGCAGCTCTGGGGAGAGACCATGGCATCGGAGATGAATGATGTGCTGGCCAAAGGGTACGACCTTGAGGGTAATCCAGGGCAGCCATTGTTTGAATTCACCCTGGAAGGTGAACTGAAGGTGGTGATGGATGACCCCGGTGCCCTGGCCTTTTCCAGTCAACCGGATGAACCGGGCAATAATGAAAACCTGCTAGCGCTCAGTGAGCTGCAGAACCAGGGGGTAATGGCCGGGAAGACCCTGAATGAGGCCTGGAACGGCCTGGTCACCGGGGTGGCCGGAAAAAACAGCGCCGCCGTCAGTCGATATGAGGCCAGCTCGGGGCTTTATCAGGAAGCAGCCAGTCGTGTGGCCAGTGTTTCCGGGGTCAATATGGATGAGGAAGCGGCCAGCCTGATGGTGTTTCAGCAGGCCTATTCCGCCAATGCCAAGGTGATTGCTGCAGCGGACGAGATGTTTGCTTCAGTCCTGTCCCTCTGATCAGTTTTTAATTCCGGAGAAAACCATGCGCGTCAGCACCCAGCAGCTTTCCAGCACCATGCAGTACCACATGTCGTCTACCACCTCGTCCATGAATCGGACGTTGATGCAGTTGAACAGTGGCAAGGCGATCCTCAAGCCTTCGGATGACACGCTGGCCTCCCTCCAGATCATGGGGCTGGAGGACCAGAATGCGCGCCTGGACGCCTACACCAAAAACATCCATTCGGCCAGAAACACACTGGATATGACGGAATCGGTTCTGGGCAATATGAACGATGCCCTGAACCGGGCCCGTGACCTGGTATTGGCGATTGGAGGGCTGCCGGTTCAGGAAGGGGGGCAAAACCAGGACATTGCCGCCTATGCCCAGGAGCTCTCCGCGCTGGTGGAAGAACTGGCGGACATGGGGAACACCCGCAGTGCCACCGGGGAGTATATTTTTGCTGGAACCGGTGGTGACCAACCGGCAGTGGCGCTGGATGAAGCCACGGGAGATTACCAGCTCCAGGGGGGGGAGGTGCGTGAAGCCCAGATCAGTGATGCCCAGTCGGTGGAGCTGGGTGTAGCACTGAAAGATGTGCTGGGCAGTGATGACGACAATATCCTGAATGCCCTCTCTCAGTTTGTCGAGGTAGCCACCGACCCGAATGTGACTGAGCCTCAAATGGACGCCGCCATTGCCGGAGCGCTGGAGGCCATTGATGGGGCCATGGACCGGGTCAACCAGTCCCTCACCGGGGTGGGGGCGTCTCTGAACAGCCTGAAAATGGCTGAGGACAGCCAGTCAGACCGGAAAACCTTTAACGAAACCATGCAGGGTGGCCTGGAGAATGTGGATGTTGCCCGGGCTACGATGAATTTTGCCATGGAGCAGCAACAGTTGATGGCCAGCCAGAAGGCTTATTCCATGGTGAACAGCACGTCTCTGTTTGATTACGTATAGGAGACGTTAGTGGAAATCCGCAGGGGCTTTATGCGCTTTGGTGCTTGACACATGGGGGTTAAATCACCAAAATGCGCACCAGCTTTCGGCGGCTAGGTAGCTCAGTTGGTTAGAGCACAGCACTCATAATGCTGGGGTCGGCAGTTCGAATCTGCCCCTAGCTACCAGCTAACTCAAGCGTTTGACTGTTGGAAATGGTCCGGGTTAGCATCGAAAGCGTCTTCGGAACGATTGCGTTCCTTTTACTGGGGTGTCGCCAAGCGGTAAGGCATCAGGTTTTGATCCTGACATGCGGGGGTTCGAATCCCTCCACCCCAGCCATTTACTCCTTGTTGGATTTGCAGCTGGCACGTTTTTTGGTTGACAGCATGAAATGAAATCCAGACAATGAGCATCGTTTTGTGGCTAGGTAGCTCAGTTGGTTAGAGCACAGCACTCATAATGCTGGGGTCGGCAGTTCGAATCTGCCCCTAGCTACCACATTAACGGTAAAACACCATTGGGGTGTCGCCAAGCGGTAAGGCATCAGGTTTTGATCCTGACATGCGGGGGTTCGAATCCCTCCACCCCAGCCATTTTCAAACCTCCCGACGTTTCTGAAACGCGGGAGGTTTTTTTATGTCCAGGGATGGACGGTATCCCGAGAATGCCTGGAGCAATTCTCGGGGTATGGCCATGGATGGCCTGTATGCTGGCAACGCAGGGAGCGGTTGCCAGTATATGGAAGGGATGTATTGTATCCTGGAAATGCACGACCACATGGATGTGGGAGCTAGTACCCATAGGGCATAAAAGTGACGCAGGATGGCAAAGCCGTGGAGCGATTTCCAGGGTATGACATGGATGACCTGTACCCACTCAATGCCTGATGACAGGCTATGACTCCGGCAAATGCCTCATCAGAAAGTCCCGGGTGTTTTCCCCCATTACCTTGCGTATTTCTGTTTCCGTAAAGCCCTGGTGAAGCATCTGCTCCGTCAGGACGGCCAGTTCTGAAACATCGAACCGGGTTCGAACGCTGCCGTCAAAGTCAGAGCCCAGAGCCACATGGTTTTCTCCAAGCAGGTCGATGGCGTATCGGAGCGTCTTGACAATGCCCTCCGGAGAATGATCACAGACCGCGGCTTCCCAGAAACCGATGCCGATCAGTCCGCCTTTGTCCGCTATCCGTTTCATCAGTGCATCAGAAATATTCCGTGGGCTGTCGCAGGTTCCCTGAAGACCGGTATGGGAGATCACCACAGGCCTTTTTGCCAGTTTCAATACTTCGTCCACCACGGATTCGGAGGAGTGGGCCAGGTCCACGATGATGTTTCGCTTTTCCATTTCTGCCAGCGCCTGTCGACCAAACAGGCTTAACCGGGAACCACTGACACCATGGAGTGAGCCGCCCAGCTTGTTGTCAAAGAAGTGGTGGAGCCCGATCATTCTGTATCCTGCGTCGTATAATCCCTGGATATTGGCCAGCTTTCCGTCCAGGGCATGAGCGCCTTCTATGGCTAGAAGCCCGCCAATCAGCGGGTTACCTTTCTGCCGGGCGGTCAGAACTGTGGTCAGGTCCTGGCGGTTTTTGATGATTTTCAGCTGCTTCGGTTGCTGTTTCTCAATCCGGGCCAGTTTGTCTGCCTGGTATAAAGCCCGTTGATAAAGGCTCTGCCAGGTTCGAGGAGGCCATGCCTGTATCATGGCCAGCAAAGTAATGGTGTCCCTGGCGGTGCTGGAGTTCCGGTTTACGTTCTGCCCCTGAGGGGATTTTGTCACTGCAGAAAATACCTGAATGGCCACATTGCCTTCCTGCAGACGGGGCAAGTCCACATGGCCGTAGTTGGAGTGTTGCGTCAGGTCGCGATCCCACAGCAGGCTGTCGCTGTGCAGGTCGGCAATCACCAGCTGGTTATGCAGGTCCTGTGATGCCTTGTCGATGGTGTAGGGTGGGTGTGAGTTGACCTGGTTTCTGCCTTTCTCAATGGCGGTAGGGGCAAAGAAGAGGGTGAGCCCCAGAGCAACAAGAATAAAGGTCGAGGCGATAGAAGCGATTTTGATCGGGGTTTTAAAAGGCGAATGCCTGGGTGTGGAGTTCATGGTAGGAGGCCTTTTATACGACGAGCTCTTATTAATACCTCCCATTCTGCCACAGGCGCGTGGCTATTGCAGGTGATCCAGGGGCAGGGCTGTTTTCCGGATGGGCTGGCGCAGTACAAAACTGGAGTGAACTCCGGTTACGCCCTTGATCCGGGTGATTTTATTCAGCAGAAAGTCCTGGTAGTAGGTCATATCCGGCACCATGACCTTAAGCATGTAGTCTGCGGACTGTCCGGTGATCAGGGTGCATTCCACCACTTCATCATACTGGTCAATGGTGCTTTCAAAGTGTTCGAAACGCTCCGGCGTATGCTGGTCCATGCTGATGTGAATCAGCACGGTCAGTTTCAGCCCCAGCTTTTCCGGGTTCAACAGGGTGACCCGGTGGGTGATCAGCTCCAGCTCCTCAAGATGCCTGACTCTTCTCAGGCAGGGTGAGGGGGTCAGCCCTATCCGGTCGGCAAGGTCCTGGTTGCTGATATTGGCGTCTTTTTGCAGTTCCTGGAGGATGCGGATGTCGTAGCGATCCAGCTTCATAAAATATTCTGCTAGTCTGTCTGAATTTGTTGGTGGATTATTGCTGAAATATGCCGTTAAGGCCATTATTTCGCAATCTTTTTCTACACCGGTTTGCATATACTTTCCCTGTCGCCAAAAGTGATGGACAGGCATCCAGGCCACAAGCGGAAGATGCGGTGAGTGGGATTCCCAACCAGGAATACCGGCCAGGCAAACCCAAAAGGTTTGAGGAAGAAGGAACAGGAAACTGTGCATGAACAGGTTGAAAAGAGCTTATTGACTGGCTAGGTGATATGAGCTCTGAATGGTTCTGAAACCGCTGATTGTCTGGGGAGACGGTCAGCGGTTTTGTTATTGCGGGTGTTTACTTATAAAAGGCTGCTCTCTATTTTCCGCTATTCGGTTTATTATTACGCTCTTGCTTTGAAGCTTTTCCAATTTCCTTTCTGAAGAAGTACACGGACTCACCTTGGATACGGCCCTGACCCTTGATTTTGTGCTCATGTTGTTTGCGGTGGCCACGGCTGCCGGTTTTGTGGACTCTATTGCCGGTGGCGGGGGGCTGATCACGATTCCGGCGTTGCTGGCGGTGGGGGTCCCCCCGGTTCAGGCCCTGGCCACCAATAAACTTCAGTCCTGTGGCGGGGCGTTTTCGGCCAGTTACTATTTTGTTTCCAGGGGAGCCGTGAAGCTGCGGAATATTCGCCTGGCGATTATGATGACTTTTGTGGGCAGTGTGCTCGGCACCTTGCTGGTGCAGGAAGTTGACGCCAGTGTTCTGGAGCGGGTTATTCCCTTCCTGATGATCGGGATTGTGCTCTATTTTGTGTTTTCTCCCAGGCTGAGTAACGACGACTCCCGGCAGGCGATTTCCCTGACGGTATTTTCCTGTACGGCGGCGGTAGTCATCGGGTTTTATGATGGCTTTTTCGGGCCGGGCACCGGGTCATTCTTTACCGTCGCTTTTGTCAGCCTGCTGGGTTTTTCCATTACCAGGGCTACGGCGCACACCAAGGTGCTGAACGCAACCAGTAATCTGGCATCCCTGCTGTTTTTTATTCTGGGCGGGCATGTTATCTGGGCTGTTGGGCTGGTGATGATGGCCGGGCAGATCATTGGCGCCAGGTTGGGCTCAAGAATGGTGCTGAGCCGTGGGCAGTCCCTGATTCGGCCAATGATCGTCTGTGTGTCCATGGTCATGACAGTGAAACTGCTCTGGAGTCATTATGGGCATTTATTGCAGTAACGGAGAGCTTTAATGGATGCAGGCTGGTATGGCTGGCTCGCAGGCGCTTCACATTTAGTGATGATTGTCGGCTTTGCCATTATGGTCATTATGACCCGCAGGCCGGTGGGGGTTTCCCTGGCGTGGCTGGTGTTGTTATTTGCCCTGCCGGTTGCCGGTTTTCTGTTGTATCTGCTGTTTGGCTCTCCCCGGCTGGGAACACGACGGATGAATCGTATCCGGGCGCTGTATCCGGACTATACCCAGTGGTATGAGCACCTCTCCCGGGTGATTGCCGATAATGAGCCAGGCTCCTGCGTGCCTCCTGCCCATGGCGGTTTGTTTGAGCTGGCTGAAAACAACATGAGTGTACCGCTGCTGCCCGGTAATCACCTGGAGCTGTTTCATGATTGCCAGGCCATTATTGATGGCCTTCTCCGTGATATTGAGGGGGCCCGGCAAAGCCTGCTGATTGAGTTTTATATCTGGGAACCCCAGGGGCGGGTGAAAGAGATTGCTGAGGCGGTGATACGGGCCGCGCGGCGAGGGGTTGACTGCATTGTGATGCTGGATAATGTGGGCAGCCGCTCCTTTCTGAATGGGATCTGGGCCCGGCGTTTTCGTCAGGAAGGCATCAGCGTGACCGCTTCCATGCCGGTGGGGCCACTGGGGATTCTGGTGGAGCGCATCGATATTCGTAACCACCGGAAGATTCTGGTGGTGGATGATCAGGTGGCCTGGACGGGCAGTTTTAACCTGGTTGACCCTGTGTTTTTCAAACAGGATGCCCAGGTGGGTCAGTGGGTGGATGCAGTGGTGCGCATTGAGGGTGTGGCTTCTCATGTGCTGGGGGCTATTATCCAGTGGGACCGGGCCCTGGAAACCGGAAAAGGTCATCCGTCGTTTAATCGGCAGTATGAGTATCCCGCTTTTGAGGCGCGCCAACCGGGAGGTGCCTGTATCCATGTGCTGCCCTCGGGACCGGATGTGGATCGTGAGTTGTTGCATCAGATGCTGCTGGCGGCCATTTATGAAAGTCGCGATGAACTGTTGATCAGCACCCCTTACTTTGTTCCGGATGAGGCATTATTGACGGCATTAAAGTCCGCGGCCATGAGAGGGGTGGATGTGCAACTGCTGGTCCCTGAGAAGAATGACTCAAGAATGGTGTACCATGCCAGTCGTTCCTATTACCAGGAGCTGCTACAGGCCGGTGTCCGCATACTGCAGTTCAGGGGGGGGCTGCTGCACACCAAGTGCGTGCTGGTGGATAGAGCAACAGTGTTGTTTGGTACCGTAAACCTGGATATGCGCAGTGTCTGGCTGAATTATGAGTTGACCCTGATTGTCTACGATGCTGACTTTGGTGAACGGATTTCCGTGCTGCTGGAAACCTATATGGCCGATGCGGATGAAGTGGATGTGGATGCTTGGGAACGGCGTCCTTTCATGCAGAAGCTGCAGGAAAATACCCTGCAGTTGCTCAGCCCTCTCTTATGAAGAAGGAGAGCATGAAGGCGGAGTATTTTATTGACGGCGACCGCAGCGAAGGTTGGCGGGCACAGCGATATCCATCAATCCGGGCTTTGGCAGGTTCAGGTTGTTCATCAAAGCGATGTACTCTTTTTTACCGGTCACCTGCAGTCGTGGATTGTGGGCTTTTTCTTCGCCAATGGTGCTGACTGTCCACCCTCGATAGTCGTGGCCAGGATAGACCAGGGTGTCGTCCGGCAGGGATAAAAGCCGGGTGAAAATACTCAGGTATTGTTGGCCTGCGTCCCCTTCTTGAAAATCGGTTCTTCCGGTTCCCCTGATCAGCAGCGTGTCCCCACTGAATAGCCACTTTTCACTTTTATGCTGGTAAAGATAGCAATAGGAATCCGGGGTATGCCCGGGTGTGGCTATCGCCATCAACTGGTGCTGGCCAAACTTTATTTCCTCGTTGTCGTTTACTTGGTGGCTGACGCCTTTGGCCTGGGTCCCTTTGCCCTGAATAATCCCACAGCCGGTGGTCTCTGAAAGTGATGAGGACCCCGTAATATGGTCAGCATGAGTGTGGGTATCCAGTGTTGCCGTCAGGTTCAGGTTCAGCTCTTCCAATAATTGCAGGTAAGCCGGAACTTGATCATTCACCGGGTCAATGATTACCGCAGCCCGGGTGCAGGAATCGGCCAGCAGATAGCTGTAGGTAGAGCTGGTGTGATCAATAAGTTGCCTGAACATCATGGGGAAATCACTCTGGCAGTGAATATGACTGTGTTTTGAGCATTTATATGGCAAAAAATTGCGCAATTTTCCAGTTTACGTGAAATCACTGATAGGGTTGCCAGGCTGCATATGAAATAAAGGCGCCTGATCATCTTCACCATCAGCACTTTCACCACGGGCATTTTTACAACCAGCTTTCACGATAAAAACGTGCAGGCTCGCCCTGAATTGACAATAGGGGACTTGTTTTGCCAAAGACGTTAAAAGCTTCGGACATCATGGCAACGGGCCTGATGACGTTTGCCCTGTTTCTGGGGGCCGGGAATATTATTTTTCCTCCATTTCTTGGCTATATGGCGGGCTCTGAACTGACCGTGGCCATTATGGGGTTCCTGCTAACCGGTGTAGGCTTGCCACTGCTGGGGGTAATTGCCTGTGCCAGGGTGGGGGGTGGCCTGGATAAGCTGACGGCTATTTTCCCCCGAAAGATGGCGCTGCTGTTTGCGGTTGTCCTTTTTCTCGCTATTGGTCCTCTGTTTGCCGCTCCCAGAACGGCTGTGGTCTCCTATGAACTGGGGCTCATGCCGTTTCTTGGCCAGGCATCCCCTTTGTCGCTGGTAATCTTCTCTACTGGTTTCTTTGCGACAGCGCTCTACCTTGCTCTCTTTCCGGGAAAGCTGCTGGGAACGGTGGGGAAGTTCATTACCCCCCTGCTGGTTCTGGTGCTGGCTTTGATTGCAGTGGGTGCTATTTTTTACCCCCAGGGCCCGGAAGGTCCGGCCACCGAGGCCATGCTCAATCAGGGCTTTTTTAATGGCTTCCGTGAGGGGTATCAGACCATGGACACCCTGGGGGCTCTGGTATTTGGTGTGGTGATAATTAATGCCATTCATAGCAGGGGGATCACAGATCGACGACAGGTTGCCCGCTATACCTTTATTGCCGGTTTGATTGCTGCAACCGGACTGTCACTGGTCTATCTGGTACTGGGGTATATTGGTGCCACCAGTCATCAGTTGATAGCGGCTCCGGAAAACGGTGCCCAGATCATCAGCCTGTTCGTGGCGGCGGTTTTTGGTTCCTGGGGCAAGGTCTTGCTCGGTGCTACAGTTGCTCTGGCCTGTCTGACGACTGCGGTAGGGCTGTTAAGCGCCTGTGGGGAGTATTTCTCGAAAGTGTTTCCCGTGATGAGTTACCGGTCCTGGGTAGTGCTCTGTGCCCTGGTCAGTGCCCTGGTAGCCAATATGGGCCTTAATACGTTACTGGCGGTGACGATTCCAGCTCTGCTGATTATTTACCCGGTGGCGATTGCCCTGATCACGGTTTCTCTGCTTCGCAACTGCTTTTCTGACCCCAGCCGGGTAATGGTGTTTGTACTGGTGCCGGTAGGGCTGATCAGCCTGGTTGAGGGGCTGTATGCCGCCGGACTTGGATTCGTCAAGCCGGGTTATGACTTGCTTACCCTGTTTCCCCTTCAGGCAGAAGGCCTGGTGTGGCTTCTGCCCGGTATACTTGCGGGTGTGCTGGGCGCTCTTTCCGGTGGCCCCTCAAATGGCACTGCGGAATTTGTGAAGCAGTGAGTCTGAGGCGTAGAAAGACGATAAAACCACTCTTTATTCAACATACATGTAGTATAAGAACAACCGTTTGCACCGCCTTCATTGGATGAAGGCGGTGCAAACGGTTTTGAAGGGAAAATGCTGGAAAGCGCCCGGCTCCTGAACCGGGTTATTCAAACTCAACAATCTTGTCCACGGAAATGGCATACAGTGCTTCAGAGTACTGGGACTTGTTTTTCTCAACAGTGAGGGTACCGGTCACCCAATAAGGGGTATAAGCGGCTTCTGTCACCTTGAGCCCTTTGTCGTATTTTATGTAGACGATCTGGTTTGGCGGAGGCGGTGGAACATGGACGCAGGCTCCCATGGTGGGTACCAGCAGCAGCTCCGTAGCCATCTGTTTTGCATCCATGTTCAGGGGCACAAGATAGCCTGGCATTTTTGCATAGGTTTTGTTCAGCTCGGCAATAGACTGTTTCCCCAGTTTATCCAGATACTTTATCACCTCCATCTGGTCCATTTTGCCTGCCTGATAGCGCTCAACCACTTGTGGGTCCGGCGGTGGCATCAGGTCTTCCCACTTGATCTCCTTGGCTTTCAGGTCTGGAACTGTCTTGGCCAGAGGCTTGGGTTTGATGGGGGCAGCAGTGCTTTCCTGGGGGAAAGTAAGGGCTGTCCAGACCAGGATGGCCAGGAATCCGGACAGTCGGTGCCATTTTTTCCTTGGTGTCATTCTCATGATTCCATGTGCTGTTTCATTTTACAGGGCAGTCATTCTATAACCTGACGGTCAGTCCGTCCGCCAGTGAGTTTCTATAGGCTCTCCAGGCCGGGATTGCGCCAAGGCCTGTGGCGCAGAGAGAGATCACTGCAATGATGATCAATTCATAGCTGCCTGGCCAGTCAATATTGAGGTGGAGTCCCAGGGTGTTTTGAATGACAGGCTGGATCACCAGCATCAGGCCATAAAGAAGGGCTACCCCAGCTAATGAGCCTGCTATGGCGTACAACAGTGATTCAAAGATCATCAGCTGGAAAATATGGCCTGGGCGGGCACCTACTGACCGGAGAATGGCCATCTCCCGTCGTCTTTCGTTGAGAGAGGTCAGTATGGTGGTGAGCATTCCAATCAGTCCAGCCACTACCACCATGACGGATATGGCCAGCAGGGCTTTTTCTGCAGAGCCCACCAGTTGCCAGAGTTCCTGTAAGGCGACCCCGGGCAGAATGGCCGTCATTGCCTCTACCCGGAATTCATTCACCTTGCGCTGGTAACCAAAGGCCGCCATGCGGGAATTCAGGCCAACAAAGTAAGCGGTGATGCTTTTCGGCTGAAGTTCCATTTGCGACACTTTTTCAGCGGAGATTGACAGTCCTGGAATGGGTGGGGCGCCATTCAGCCAGTCAATATGCAGGGCCTCAATGCCTTCCAGGGAGATCAGTATGGCCCGGTCAAGGGGGGTTCCGGTGGGAGCAAGAATCCCGGAAACACGAAACGGCTTGTCGTCATGCTGAAGCAGGCTTTTTCTTTCAACTCCATGGCTCAGGGTCATGGCATCGCCCAGGTGATAATTGAGCCTGGCGGCTACTTCTGAGCCAAGTACGGCATCAAATAATCCTTTGAAGGCCTTCCCTTTCTGAACCTGCAGGGGCTGCCCGGCACCATAGCGGAAGTGCTTGAACAGATCGTGGCTGGTTCCAACTACCCGGTAGCCCCGGTGGGAGTCTCCAAGGGCAATGGGAATAGCCCATTTGACGGCAGGATCGCTGGTCAGTTCACTGTAAGTTTCCCATGAGAGGTTATTGGTGGCGTTGCCAATATGGAACACTGAATAGAGCAGCAGATTCATGGGGCTGCTGCGGGCGCCAACAATCAGATCGGTACCGGAGATGGTGCTGGTAAAACTGTTCCTGGCTTCAACCCGGATGCGCTCAACACCCAGAAGCAGGGCTACACTGACAGCGATGGACAAAATGGTCAGCAGGGCGGTGGCTTTTCGGTTTTTCAGGCTTTTCAGGGCCAGATGGATGACGGTCATACTATAGCGCTCCGGCGGTATCTGGCTTCAGGGACGAAGGAGTGGAAGGTCTGTGTCGTTTTTCTCCAGTTGAGGCTCTATTGATTTCATCCAGGACGATTGTCCGGTCAAACAGAGGTTCCAGGGCCGGGTCATGGCTGACAAATATAAGTGTGCTTCCTGCAGCTTTGCATTCATTAAACAGTAGTCGGATAAATGCCTCCCGGGTATCCGTATCCAGTGCGGAAGTGGGTTCGTCTGCAATCACCAGTTCGGGCTTACCGATCATGGCTCGAGCTGCAGCCACCCTCTGTTGCTGGCCAATACTCAGTTCAGTGACCGGGCGGAGTAGTTGTTCCTGATCATTCATGCCCAGGTCGTGTAGCAGCCTCAGAGCTTCGTTGTGCAGACTCCGGCCTGATGCTTTCACCCGGCTTTGACGCAGAGGGGAGAAGCCAACGGGCAGGGCAACGTTGTCTGTCACGGAAAGGTAAGGGATCAGATTGAACATCTGAAAGATGAAGCCGATGTGTTGTGCACGAAAGCGATCCCGGCCAGTGGGCGTCAACTGACATATATCCTGGTTTAATACTTTCACTGTTCCCCGTTGGGGTAGCAGTACACCGCCCAGCAGACCCAGAAGGGTGGTTTTTCCAGATCCGGAAGGTCCCCGGATAAAGACTTTTTCCCCCTGATGAATGCTGACCAGTGGAATGTCCAGGACGGTTTTTTCCGGTGCCCAGCTGAACTGGATATTCTCCAGTAGAATGGCAGGGTCAGATTGAAGAGGCCGTGGCCGGTTATCGCTGTTGATCATGTCAGAGCTGGACCTCAGGTTCCTTGCGGGTCATTACCGCAGACCTCTGGCCCAGATCGGTCAGTCCCTGGAGCTTAAGGGTTTCGCTGTGTTCAAACTGCTCAAACAGCCGGGTTCCAAACCGCTTCAGGTCTTTCGGATTTTTACACTGGAAGGTGTACGTTGCGTGAAGATCCAGGTGGCCAGAGCCCTGGTCGTGGTGGCTGCTTTCGTGATCATGATCGTGGTGGTCATGGTCATGGTGGTCGGCATCATCATGATGGTCTGAGTGTTCATCGTGTTGTTGCGCATGTTTATCCGTTGAAGCGTGAGCCTTGCTTAATTGACAACCTGCCGCTGAAGGGAGAACCCACAGATTATCGGATTCCAGTTTCTTCAAGGCTGACTGCAGGGCCTTTTTCTGCGCGGGTGTGTTGATGGACTCAAAACCAAGGGCATCATGGGCCGGTATAGTCAGTTCAAGAAAAAGCTGCTTGCCTTCCTGGGCCAGATTGAGTTGTCCCACCCCGTGCACGTGGGCGTCATGGTGGCGATGCTCTTCTTCATGAGCCATTGCTGGCCAGGCCAGTATCATTGAAGTGGTAAAAGCGACACAAGTCGTTATTTTGGACAGCGTTTGCATTCAATTTCCTTAAGCGTTGTTGCGGTGAAAAACACTTTGCTTCCCTGTTTTTCATCGAGGGGGGCGCAAAATGTTTTTCTTTCACTGTGGGCATTCGTCCCTGATTCATGCAGGGAAGACTTCCTGGCTTCAACTTACCCTGAAGTTCACGAAGCCTGTTGTTTCATCAGGCCAATGAATGCGGAGGGGCACGGATGAAAAAGTGATTGATCAGGTCTTTCTCTGGGGAGGGGGGGAGAATCAGCGGGGTTGAAACTGTTGCTGGAGTGTCTGATTCCGGTAGTTCTGGTTGGGGCTGGCAAATGACCAGTAGCTGGCATGCCGTGCAGTCGTAGCTGCCCGGATGAGAGTGGTGGTGATCTTCTTTGTGGTGAAAATCAGCTGCACTTTGTCGGTGGTGATAGTGAGCAGAAGCAATAACGGTTGAGCTGAAATAGACCAGCAGGCCTAGGCACAGGAAAATGGGCCAGGTGCGCGCAGATCGTAAACAGGTCAGCAGTTTGCTCAGCATCAGTGCAGGAACGTTATCATCAGTACTGACGTATAGTACGAACCTGTTTGAAGCAGATCAATACAAGAAGTGTCTGGTTCTTGAAAAGTGTTGGTGGGTCTTCAGGGGTACTGACTTCCTTTTGACAGAGAGTCTCCGGCCTCTTTCCAGCCTTTAATTCCCCCTTTGAAATGCTGAATATTGGTGTATCCCCTTGCGGCGGCATAGTCTGCAGCCTTGTGCCAGGCGGTGCACTGGGGGCCTCCGCAGTAAACAACAATGGGATAGCTTGAAAGGACAGGCAGCTGCTGGCTGAGCCGTTCAGGGTTGTTAATGGACTTGGCCATGGGGAGATGGCCGTTCTGGTAGGTGGTGGGGCTGTTGGCGTCTATCAGAAATACCTGTCCGGCATCCATTGCTTGACGCAGCATGGGGTACTTTATTTCAGGATAACGGTACTCATAGGCCAGGTTCTGGTCCTGCTGGCTGTTCTGAAGAGCGGTGCTGCCTGGGAGCTCTCCTGCCTCCAGAGGGGAAAGAACGGCCATGGCCAGAGCTATCAGCAATGACAGGGTATGTGGGCGCACAGAAAAACTCCGGATGCAATTTGAACGGCCATGGAAGTGCCTGCTTCAGATTCAGTGTTTCAGCTGAGGAGCGCTTCCTGCCCATGGATTTCAAAGCCATGAGCAGTATAGGCGTTTTTACGTCTTTTGAGAGATTCTTTATTCACCGTGTTTGTTTCATAAGCCCATCTGTTTGGAGTGCTGTTCTTCTGCTTTTTTCAACGAGTTCAGGTAAGGGGTGGCAAGGCGTTGCTTTGCCAGGCTCTCTGCCAGTGTTTTTCCCTGGGGATCAATGGCACTGGGGTTCAGGCCCGCTGCCACAAAAAACGTCATGAATCGATCAAAGTCGTCGGGCCTTAAATAGCGATAGGCCCGGGTAAGTATGTGATGGTCCCTGTTGGTGCCAGCAGGAGGTTCCAGCTCAAGGAAGCCTTTCAGGCGCTCGTCTGAGAGCTCCTCACCGATGACTTTTTGTTTGTCTTTTTTCATGGTGCTGTCTGTTCTGGTCTGTCTGAATGATGGGCTATTCTACCGGTCTGCTAAGGAGGGTCCCATAGCTCGAATAGTCTAATTTGTCCTGAGAATCTAAGGTTAAGGAATAAGTATCGGAATGGGGTTTCCTGTTAGCAGGTATTGTTGCGGCAGGTAACGGTTTGTCAGTCGGTCAGGCAGTGCAGGACCAACTGGCTATACTCACAGACTCCCAATAAGGATGTTTTAATCTATCAATGGCCCGATCCTCCAGGTCAATCAACAGGTGATTCATGTCAGACAGCTCTGCCGGAAACCTGGAACGTTCACGATCCCTATCGCCCAGTGAGCATTCATCGGTAATGCGATGGAGCCCAAAAGATACCGGCTGGATGCTGAATCTTTTTGGAACAGCGATTGGAGCCGGTGTGTTATACCTGCCAATCAGTGCCGGAGCGGGTGGCATATGGCCTCTGATGGCACTTGCTGTATTTGCGGGTCCAATGGTATGGCTGGCTCATCGTAACCTGGTACGTTTCTGTCTCTCTGCCACTGATCCTGATGCCAATATTACCGGTACGGTGCGTGAGCATTTCGGTGAAACCGCAGGCAGACTGCTGACCCTGGCGTATTTTCTGTCCATTTATCCCATTTTGCTCCTGTACGGCATCGGTATCACCAATGTCGTTAACAGCTTTGTAGAGAATCAGATGCATATGACCCCGATTTCACGGGGCTGGCTGAGCCTGCTGCTGGTGGCTGCAATGATGGCGGCCATGCATGCAGGAGAGGCCTGGATGCTCAGAGCAGTAAAACTGCTGGTGTATCCTCTGGTGATTATTCTCTGTGGAATCTCCCTCTATCTGGTTCCTCAATGGAGTAGCTCAGCATTCAGCCAGCCGGTGGAGTTCAAAGGTTTTTTTCTAGCTCTGTTTATTACCACGCCCCTGCTGGTTTTTTCGTTTAACCATTCACCTGCCTGTTCTGCTTTTGCCCGGTCGTATCGCCTGCAGTTGGGTGGCAGTGAGCTCTGCCAGCAGAAAACAGGGCAGATTCTCAAGCGCAACACACTTCTATTATTGGTGGTTATCCTGTTATTTGTGTTTTCCTGTGTGCTTAGCCTGACCCCTGCGGAGCTTGCTCAGGCCCGGGAAGATAACCTGCCTGTGTTGTCAGTTCTGGCTTCTCGCTCAGGGAATCCGGTGTTTGCGGTGGTTGCTCCGGCCATTGCTTTTCTGGCTATTGCCAGCTCATTTTTTGGGGTGTATCTGGGGGCTCTGGAAGGATTGCAGGGGTTGTTTACCCTTTACTGGCTGAAGCGGAATAAGGGGGTCCACCTGAATAATCACGCAGTAAAGAGAGGAACGGTGCTCTTTGTGTTATTAACCTGCTGGGGGGCCGCCTATGCGGACTGGAGTGTGATTGGAATGGTGGAGATGCTGGTGGTTCCGGTGCTGGCCACCATTCTCTATTTGATGCCGGTTTATGCGCTCTATCGCGTTGAACGCCTGAAGCCTTGCCGAAATCGGATTCTGGATATTTTTACGGCGTTGGTTGGGCTGGTGGCTATCAGTGGTTTTCTGGTCAGTAAAATCAATGGAATGTGACAGTATTTTGACAAGCGTTCTGTTTTATCCTGAAAAGAGTTTATCTGGTCTGGTTGAGTGATCGACCTCGGTTGAAACAGGCTTTTCAGTTATTTGGGTAAGGGGAAGGCTGGCTACAATATAGAAAGTTTACCGGTATTGAGTCTGAGGGAATAGACATGGCATCAGGGATGGATGGTTTAAGTAGCGGCTCATCAATTAGCAGTTTCGATCAGTCAACCCAGAGTCTGGACTCTTCAGGTGATTCAGGAAGCCTGCTTGGTCTCAGTGTCTCTTCATTAGATCTTCCTGGTACGCCGGGGTTGAAGAAAAGCGATACCGCCGAAATGGAGACTCAGACAGAGCCTCCAGCCAAAAAACTGGCCATGAGAACCGTCGAAAAAGCAGACAAAGGTCTGGTTGCTTCTATTAAACAAAAGGCGGGTCAGATTAAATCGAAGGCTAAGCATTTTGGTAGAGTGGCTATCAAGGCCTTAGTCCATAAGTTGTATGTTATTAAGCGGGCTCTTTTCAAGGAGAATTTTCAACCTGTTTCAGATGCAGCTTTAAGCAAAATGACAGAGAAAGGGAGAGATACAATAGATCCAATGGTTAAAGAATTTAATCAAGGCGTTACAGATCTGAATGCTATGAAAGAGAGGATGGTTGCTCTGGCTGATAAAATGGAGGCTTTTGCTGAAGAGTATTCAGATGAGTTGGCAGTGATGGACGATAGCTCGATCGTGTTAAAAGAATCCGGGCCGGTCAGACTCTCTGTTCCAGGTCAATCGGATAGAGTTGAGATATTGGGTCCCATGCCTGGTAATAAGGGTGATAGAGAGCAGGCTGTGAAAGATTTTCAAGAGATGTTTGATGCCAATGGTGATTTTCAGGATTACAAGGCGGCACAAAAAGAAATGGCTGATATAAAGGATAAGCGTAACGCCCTTAAGTCTGACTTGGAAGCTAAAAGAGATGAGATGTTAGGGGTGTTTAAGGAAGATCTTAAGGGGCGGATGGATTCTAAGCGAGAGTCAAGTCTGTCGGATATTGATAGTTCAAAGACTACAAGACGGGATAATATGCAAAAGGGGGTTGATTCTCTTAAGGAGGATAAGGAGAATGGCTTATCAGACAGTCAGTTTGAAGTTGATACCTCAAGAGCTATCCTGGCATCGCTTAATGATCTGGAATCTTCTCTTAAGTCGAGTATATCGGACAATGAAACTTCAATTAAGAACCTGGAGAGTGAGTTAAAGACACTAAGGCGGTCAAGAAAAAATGTTCCAGACGAGTATGCTAAACCTTTGGATGCTGGGATTCAAAAAGCAGAGCAGAAGCTTGAGGCTCAAAAACGGGAGCTTGAGCAAAATCGTTCGAGCCTGGCAGATATTCCAAGGCAAAGGCGTGAGGCGCACAGTCAATTGCATACTGACAAAGTTGGGCAGGAGAAGGCTGAGGCCGATTTTAAAGGAAAAATAAAGAAGCAGGAGAAAGAGCTTTCTGAACTGGATAAGAAGGTTGGTGGAGAAAAGAAAGAGAAGGAAAAGGCAATTGATAAAGAGTTTAAGAGTGAATTGTCTGCTTTTAGAGATGCAATAGGTGATAGTTATTTTTAAACATTTCGTAATGTTTAAAACTGATCTTTAACCTGATTCACCTACTAAAAAGGCTTCCCTATGGGGAAGCCTTTTTAGTAAATCAACTATAGCTTAATGCCCTTTCAGGGCATAAATACCATTGGCATTGCGCCAGTAACCCTGATAGTCCAGGCCATAGCCAAAGATATAGCGGTCTTCAATCTCCAGCCCGGTGAAGTTGGCCCTGAGGCCCGGGCGGGCTTTGCGGTCGTGCTTTTTGTCAATCAGGACTGCAGTCTGTACATCCGCTGCGCCTTCTTCCCGGCAGAAATCCACAATGGCATCCAGGGTATGACCTTCATCAAGAATGTCATCAATCACCAGTATCGTGCGGCCTTTGATGGACTGGGTTGGGCGCACTTTCCATTCCAGGCGACCACCGGTTAACTGGTCACGGTAACGGGTGGCGTGAACATAAGAGGCTTCAAGGGGAAATTGCATGTGGGTCAGCAGTTTTCCCGTAATGACCAGTCCACCATTCATCACGCAGAAGACCAGGGGGTTGCTGTCGGCGAGTGTTTTGCTAATCGCCTGCCCCATGGTGGCAATGGCATCTTCGATCTGCTGCTCGTTGTAGAGGCAGTCTGCTTCATCCATTACTTGCCGGATATGGTCGAGATCAACAGACATTTTATGAAACCCTGAAAAAATGAGTCGACCGGTGAAGCCGGCCACAGTCCACAGCGTTAAAAAAGGGTTGTCTGTTGTAAAGGATCAGACAGCACCGCAATGATTTTAACGCCCAACAAAAAAGGATAAAAAATACAGAGGTTGTGAGCTTCGGGCAAGTGAAATGTACACGGTGAAAATGGTTAAAAAAACCTATGGGCAGGGGGTAGTGGCTGTGGGAGAATGAGAAGGTTTAGGTTGAGCGCTCTGGGGGCCGCTTTCATGGAAAGCGGGCTTTTCCCGGATCCAATTCGGCAATATAGCATGTTCATGCTGAAACTGTTGGTGAAAGTTTTTGAACATCCTTTCGGTTGAACGGGACCCTTAGTTGCGCTTGAGGCTCCAGTAAATCCGTAATCCTTTAATTTGAGGTCAGGCATGAGTGTACAGGAAATCAAGCACCCGCTGGTACAGCACAAGCTGGGAATTATGCGGTCGCATGATATCAGCACCAAGGGGTTTCGTACCCTGGCAAGTGAAGTAGGAAGCCTGCTGACGTATGAAGCCACCAAAGACCTGGCGTTGGAAGATACGGTTATTGATGGCTGGAATGGCAAAGTCACTGTCCAGCAGATCAAGGGCAAGAAAATTACCATTGTCCCCATCCTTCGTGCCGGAATCGGTATGATGGACGGTGTCCTGGATATGATTCCCAGTGCCAAGGTCAGTGTGGTCGGTTTATACCGGGATGAGGAGACGCTGGAGCCGGTTCCTTATTTTGAAAAGCTGGTCAGTAATATTGAAGAGCGGATTGCCTTGATACTGGATCCGATGCTGGCTACTGGCGGCTCCATGCTGGCGACGATCGATATGTTGAAAAAAGCAGGGTGCCGGGAAATCCGTTGCCTGGTACTGGTGGCTGCCCCTGAAGGCATTGACAAAATTCTTCAGGCCCACCCGGATGTCAAAATTTTCACCGCCTCTGTGGATGAAGGCCTGAACGAAAAAGGGTACATTATTCCTGGGCTGGGGGATGCCGGCGACAAGATTTTCGGAACCCAATAATCAGAATATTCCAGGGATAAGAGATAACCATGACGACAGATTTTACCGGGGCGCCGGGGCACATGCCTGCCTGGCGCCAGGCTTTGATGGGTGGCCAGATGCTGTTTGTGGCATTTGGTGCTTTGGTTCTGGTACCGATTCTGACCGGGCTGGACCCTAATGTGGCGTTTTTTACTGCGGGTGTTGGTACCCTGATTTTTCAGCTGGTGACCCGGCGACAGGTGCCTGTGTTCCTGGCTTCGTCATTCGCTTTTATTGCGCCCATCACCTTCAGTATTGAGTCATGGGGTATCCCTGCGACTATGGGGGGATTGATGGCGGCAGGGCTGCTTTATGCAGTATTGAGCCTGCTGGTTCGTCTCCGGGGTTCAGGTATTCTATACCGGTTGTTCCCGCCAGTGGTGGTGGGGCCTGTAATCATGGTGATTGGCCTGGGGCTGGCTCCGGTTGCCGTTGGTATGGCCACATCCCCGGTTGAAGGAGTGATTTCTGCCGACCAGGCCATTTTGCTGGCAGCTCTGTCTCTGATAACCACATTGCTGGTGGCGACCATGGCCGGGGGACTGCTCAAATTGATTCCTATCATTTCCGGTATCGTGGTGGGTTATGTGGCGGCGCTGGTGATGGGGGTTGTGGACTTTCAACCGATGATGGATCGCCCGTGGTTTGCGGTTCCCGGCTTCACCGCCCCCGCCTTTAACTGGAATGCTGTGCTTTATATGATTCCTGTGGCCATCGCTCCGGCCATAGAGCATATAGGTGACATGCTGGCCATCAGCTCTGTTACCGGGAAGAAATACCTGGATAAGCCGGGACTGAAAAACACCCTGCTGGGCGATGGACTCGCTACTACTGCCGCTGGCATGCTGGGGGGACCTCCCAACACCACTTATTCGGAAGTGACGGGGGCGGTGATGCTGACCAAGGCTTATAACCCGGTCATCATGACCTGGGCGGCGGTCATTGCCATCGGTGTTGCCTTTATCGGCAAGATTGGGGGCTTTCTAGCGACCATTCCGATTCCGGTGATGGGGGGGATTATGATGCTGCTGTTTGGCTCTATTGCGGTGGTGGGCCTGAATACCCTGATCAAGGCCCAGGTAGATCTCGGCAAGCCCAGGAACCTGGTGATCGTTTCCATTGTTCTGGTCTTTGGAATTGGCAATTTGGGGCTGAGTGTTGGTGAGTTTACCCTGAAAGGGGTCAGCCTTTGCGCCATCACTGCGGTACTGCTGAACCTGCTGCTTCCTCATCAGAGCAAAGAAGACCGTTATCAGTCTACGTCTGTAGAAAATGAAATGGGCTGATTGATACGGGTCTGACCATTATCTCCTGCTGATATATCATACCTCCCTGAAGCCTGGATTTGTCAGGCTCAGGAAGGTCTGATATTGATCCGGCCCATGGCATAGTCGTTTTCCAGTAGCCCGGACTCTGCTTCATGAATATCGTAATTGATTTCAATGTAACGGGTTAACCCACTGAGCTCCATCAGGGCGGCAATGGGTCGGGACACATTGCACAGTGACAGTATATATCGCCCTGCCAGTTCCAGTTGGCTGCTTAACAGCACTTTCAATCCATCACTGCTGACGCTTTTCAGCAAGGTGCAGTCGATGATCAGGTGACGATTGCCTTCACGGGTAGCCGTTCTGATTGCACTTTGAAGCAGTGGTGCGCTCAGGGCGTTCACGGTGCCGTCTATTTCCAGCAATGTGTAGTTGAAATGATTCTCAAGGTTGATGGTTATTGCCATTTGACCACTCCCTTTTACTTCCCCGGTTTTATTTTCTGCCCTGTAAACAGGTTTCCTGTATGGGCATTTGATGGGGCAATGATATGGAAAGAGAAAAAGGAGTTGCATAACGCAGTGGTTAGCAGTGCTTACCAGTGGCTGTCAGCATTACTGACCACTTTGTTATGGGATTAAAGTGGTAGGGCTTTTAGGATAACTCCAGTTGTCACGGAAGGCAGGGAAATGGGTATGTATAAGCGGATAAAAACCGGCGTTCAGATTGCCGTTACTCTGGCCAGTTTTCTGGGCTGTAATGATGCAAATCTGAGAGCAGAAGCAGTGTTAGCTGCCCGCTATCGAAGCCGTCTCTTAAATGAGGGTATTCATTCCTGCCAATTGGCTTCTGATGAGCTGATCAGTAATCAGTGAATATTGTCCGTTAGACTGACAGGGTTGTTATGTGAAGCATGATACTTTCGTCGTAGAGTTTATAAGGAATTAGCCACAATTAAAACAAGAGGAATAATTATGTTTGGTCATCCTGGTATTGGTCCTGATATACCCGTTGAATTAATAAGCCGGTTTTGTGATCTGGCTGATCGAGCCAGAGAATCGATAGATTGGTTCGGCCATAAAGTAAAAGTGGCAGCGGATTCAAGTTTTAAGTGGTTGTTGAGCGATATGCAGAAACACTGTCCTGAACAGTTTAAGGGGCTCCAGGAGGCAGCGATCACTGCTTATGATGGCCTTTCGATTTTGAATTCAATGGGTTCAGGAAATGATTCACAGATGAGCATTGATTCCAGGGTGGATGTTTCTTCCGCCGAGAGTAGCTCTGGTCAGGAAAACTCAAATGGTTCGGTAAGTGATAAGCTTGACTCTGGATTAGATGTTTCTTCCGTCGAGAGCAGCCTTAGTGAGAAAAGCCAAAATGATCCGGTAGGTGATGAGACTGACTCCGGGGTAGATGTTTCTTCCATCAAGAGCAGTCTTAGTCAGGAAAGCTTAAATGATTTGGACGATGAAGATAACGGCTCAGAAACCAGCGTTTCTTCAGTCAAAATCAGTATGAGTCACGAAGGCTCAGACAGCCTGAAAAGTGGCCAAACTCCAGTACTGAGTGAAAGTTACTTGCCTCCAGTATGTTCACCTCCTGTTAAGTGTAAGCAAAGCTCCTGGGACAAATTTCTGGCCAGGCAGAATGAGGTTAAACAAAAACAGATCCTTCATAAGGCAAATTATATCACCCGCTCTGAAGCTGAGAAGCAATGGGAAAACGGATTTCGTAAAACGCCATCCAGCACGGTCAAGCAGGGGCCTTTAACAAAAAAACAGAATGAACGTGCCGAGCAATTTCAGTCCAGGCAAAATGCTATGCAACAAAAGAAGTGCAGTCATAATGCGAATTATACCATCCGGTCTGAAGCTGAGCGGCAATGGAAAAAAGGGTTTCGTGAAAAGACACCATGTACTCCCAAACAAGGAAAGTTAACGAAAGAGCAGAGTGAATTTGTTCAACAATTATCTGGAAAAACGGGTCAGAAGCCAACCAATGAGTTTCTGTCCCATCATGATCACTACAACCGATGGAAAAATAGCCTTGGAGGTGACCGGGCGAAGTCAAAATAGGTTTTACTCCCCCGTTAGGCCTGATTTCAGGCCTTTTTTTATGTACAGGGATGTACGGTATCCTGAAAATGCACGACCACATGGATGTGGGAGCTAGAGTAACGCAAGGAGCAGTTACCGTGGAGCAATTTTCAGGGTATGCCAGGGGTGTACGGTATCCTGAAAAAGCCTTAGGCAATTTTTTACGTTAATTAAAGATGTACCTCATTGTATTAAGGAGGCAATAGCAATGTTTGGATTTAAATTATGGTCAGATGTAACTGGAACAGAGAGCCCTGGTCAGGTAGCTGTACAGGCTAAATTGGGTATTGGTGCTTTTATTGCTTCAGGAAAAAGGAGACTCTGCTCATTGTGCAACAGTGTTTCTGGAGTCTTATCAGGATTGAAAAGCAGCTACTCTTTTTCAGATTGTAAGTCCATTGTGTTGAGAACGGTCTCTGAACTGAAAAATAGCGGCAGCGCTGGAGAAAAAACCGTTGATCATTATGCTAAAGATGTTGACCCAGTTGCTCTGGAAAAAGCGACAAAAGAGGCTCTCAGCGAGTCAGTGGACGATGCTAATGACTTAACCAAAGAAGACCTCGTTGAGTTTAAGGAGAAATTGACAGAAGAGATGGTCAGTGAAGATCTGGACGATGAGTCTGACTATTCTGATGCCTTATCACCAGAAGAGCTGGCTGCTGATCTGCAAAAAAACGTTGCTGATGTCACTGGAGAAAAGACAGTTCCTGAAATGAAACGAGCCGATTCGGGCTATGATACCCAGGAAGATATCGGGATTGTTGATGAGGAAGAGCCTCAAGTCAAAAAGCCCAGGAAAAAGAAAAAAAATCGTACAAGTAAAGCTCGCAGGATGGATGTTGTTAGCCCGCAGAAAAGCCCGGAAAAGAAGCAATCTCTATTGGTTGGTAGTTTCCCTCTACTGGATGGTGTTGCTGCCCTGAACCGGCAGTATAGAGAGCAATCTGTGTGTGCTTATCAATGGCAGCCTTTGCCTTCTTTTGTGGGCCAGGGCGTGTTTCCAGGTTCTTGAGAAAACAGCCACCCAGTGTAGGTGGCTGTAGGTTTTAAGGTTTGCTCTTTTCTTGGTTTACAAGCCGCTATTGGTGCTGAAATTGATCAGGAAAAGTCTTTAATAAGGCTTTTCATGTAGTCAATAACGAAAACCTGGCAATCTGTTGCTGTTTCCGGGAGAAAGTCCTGCTGATGCTGGTCCGTGTTGGATAGAATACGAATTCCAACAAAGGGAATGTTGTAAGCTTCAGCAACCAGGGCCGAAGAAGAGGTTTCCATTTCTTCTACAGAGGTTCCGTAAGTGGAATGGAGCCAGTTAATGCGGTCAATTTCACGATTCCACTCGTCGGCAGTACCAATAATCCCTTTGACGACTTTCCCTTTTTTATACTGTTTGCCCTGATGGAAGGCTTTTTCAACCAGCGTTTCATTTCCGGCAAAACCAGAATGTTCAACCAGCTCTCCATTTTCCCTGAGGCGCATGGAAACCGTCAGGTTGTCCCAGCGGGTTGGGTGAATGCCCTTGTTTTTGTCCGTATAATCGACTTTATAGGCGCCCATATTGAAGCTTTTTTCACCAATAACAATATCACCCCGATAGAGTTTTGGGTCATGCCCGCCAGCAGTACCCTGATTGATGATCAGGCGGGGGTTGAATTTTTCCACCGCCAGAGTAGTGGAGGCAGCGGCGTTGGCAATGCCAACCTCGGTACGGGAAACCACCACCGGGTAATCGTTGATGGAGCCCTGCCAGAAGGTCCATGAACCGATGGTGACTTTCTCCGGGTGATCCAGGGCATTGATGAGGGTGGTGGTTTCAATATCCATAGCGCCCTGAACAAGAATAGGGCGGCTGTCAGCAAATAACAGCGAAGAAAAGATCAGGCTGAAATAGAAAGCCAGGTGTTTAAAAAAAGACATTATTGATTCCATAAGATAAATGATCAGCGACCCTGTCCTTAATCAAACATTAAAGGCAATTCCCTGTTCCTGAATTGGCTTTTATTGATTAAAGGTCTGGTGGTCGAGCAGGATGATACCCAATTTATTTCAGATCACAAGTTGACCTTCTGGAATTGATTTTTCTTTTTATTCGGTGGTGTTTGCTGTTGTTTGATGACGGCTTGTGACGTCTGGTTTGTTATCCGGATACCGGTCTGGCGTTACAAACACCCGGGTGGTAAAGACCAGGTCCTGGAAGGGAGCATTGCCATAGCGCACTTCAACAAAGGACGCCTGCCAGCCTTTCTCGGGGGGGAATAATTCAACATGGGCCTTGCACGTCTGTCGGCACTTGAAAGTGATTGGAGAGTCCACATAGTGGGACACTCCTGGGTTATCAGCGGTTTTTCGAAAATCTCTGGCAAGGGAGTTGGTTGCCTGCCAGAGACGGGCTGATTTGGGGGGGAGTGAGCTCTGGATGGAAAGGCGTTGTTGATGTTCCTGCCATTCAAGGATGGGCATAGGTCGGCCTTCGAGGAAGGCCCCATAAAAAGACTCTACAGTATCGCTGACAAGTCGGGGGTCTTCACGAACAATGTAGTGGTCATGGTTTGGAAGAACCCTGATCCATTTATCCCCTGGCAGCCGTGGGAAAAATACTTTGTTACTGTCCGGAGGGATAAAGTTGTCGCCTGATGCGGTAATCATATACTTGGGAAGTGACAGCATATGCCGGTACTGGAAAGGGTCTACCATGGCAAGCAGTTGAGTCATGGGAGGGGTACCGATTAACGGCTTAAGGGGCATATAGGCGGCGATGGCCGGGTTGCCTCCGGGGTAAACCCTGAACAGGTGATCCATCATCTCTGGCAGATTCACGAAGTCGGCTGCCATAGGAGCCGCGGCGGTCACCCGTGGGTCCATGGCAGCTACCAGAAAGGTGGTCCAGCCTCGTTTGGAACCTCCACTGACAACAAAATGGTTCAGCCTGATTTTTTGCCGTTTGAGGACCTCCTGGCTGGCATTCATTGCCTGGATTACCGCCTTGACCATGGGCAGGCGAAGGGGCCAGCGGTAGTTTTTCGTCGGATCCTGCATAAAGCGTTTCCAGGTATAGGCCACCAACCGGTCTTCTCTTAAAGGGCCAGATCCCGGGAATTCAAGGTACTGGTTGGGGACATCTTTTAAATCAATAACGATCGAGTGGGTATTGCCTGCGATTCTGGCAAACTCCAGGTCGTCGTGTTTCGGGGGCTGGGGGGCTGTTTTATGTGGGTGAGCAATGCCGTTATTGATGTACAGAAGTGCGGTGTCGGATGCGAGTTTCTCTGGCTGGTAAAGGGTTAGCCGGTGTTTCCAGACCGGAAAGTTGACCGAACTTTCCGGCTCCGGCTGCCAGTGCAGAGAGGTCAGCTGAATCCGGGTACGGGTGACCCTGACCTGACCACTGTCGGTTTTCACCCGTTCTGAGGCGGTTTCTTCAATAGTCCAGCTAAAATCAGGCTCCTGTTCTTGAAGAAAGCAGGGCAATACCTGGTGCATGTGGTTTGCAAGCCATTCTGGCGAACACTGGGCAGGTGGTTCTCTCAGGGCTCCAGCTGAGCTGTGACTGGCAAAGACAAGCATCAGAGAGGAGGTGATCAGCCAGAGTTTGAGGGTTTGCATGGGTATGTTCTATCAATCGGAACTGTTATTAAGAGAAAGCTATAAAGAAAATAGACCAGGATGGGTACAAGGTAGTGCAAACGGTTTTTCTTTTTAAGTCTTTTCGAGGATATCGTACCATCTAAGCTCTTTTTGTCGGCAGTCAGGACAGGTCATTGCTATGTCGCGATATTTTACCAGTGACAACGCTTCAGGGGTTTGCCCAGAGGTGATGGTTGCGCTTGCTGAAGCCAATGTGGGTCATTGTACGCCTTATGGCAATGATGAGCTGACGTGGGAAGCTAAGGAGATGATTCGCAGAGCTCTGGGGCGGGATCCCCAGGTTTATTTTGTGTTCAATGGCACTGCGGCGAATACCCTCGCTGCCAAGGCTGTGCTCAGGAGTATTGACAGTATTATCTGCCCGGATTCGGCCCATATTGTCGTCAATGAGGTGGGAGCGCCCACTTCTGCCACAGGCTGTAAAATGATTACCTTACCCGCCTCTGATGGCAAAGTGACTCCGGAACAGATTCGCAGGGCTCATGGGGATGAAAGCTGGTGGGGAATGCATGCTACCCGGCCAAGGCTGGTCAGTATCTCCCAGTCCACCGAGTGGGGAACGGTTTATACCCTTGAAGAACTGTCGGCCATCAAAGGGGTTTGCCAGGAGCTGGGAATGTGGCTCCATGTGGATGGGTGCCGGCTCTATAACGCGGCGGCTGCCCTGGACTGCTCCCTGGCGGACCTGTGTCAGCATGTGGATATTCTTTCCCTGGGAGGCACCAAAAATGGCCTGATGTTTGGTGAGGCGGTGGTCTTTTTTGACCCTCAGGCTGCGGACGGCTTTCTTCATGTCAGAAAACAGGGGCTGCAATTGAATTCCAAAATGCGTTTTGTTGCTGCCCAGTTCAAAGCGTTGTTTACGGATCAGCTCTGGAAGAAAAACGCAGCCCATGCCAACCGCATGGCGAAGCTGCTTGCCGAAGGTCTGGAGCCCTGTGAGGGCATTGCGTTGAGCTGCCCGGTTCAGACCAACCAAATCTTCCTTTCAATGCCCGGGCCGCTGGCAGAAGCCCTTCGCAAAGTGGCCGACTTTTACCCCAATGGCCCATTGCCACAGAGCTATCGAATGGTGACCTCCTTTGACACCACGGAAGAGGATGTTGAGCGGTTTGTGCAACAGGCACAGGCTTTGTGTCAGCAGAAACGTGGCTGATAGAGGCGCTATACCGGCTCCTGTTGAGACTGCTCCAGCCAGCGGGTAAACCTGCCAGGGAACTGATCTGTTCAATGTCAGCGGATTCAAGATCCAGCTCACTGCCCAGCTGCATCTCAATGGTGACGATCAGCTCCATAAAGTCGGCAGACTGGATGTAATGCATCAGCAGGCTCTCTTCACTGAGCCCGCTGGTATCAACCCCTTTTTCCCTTAAAAACTGAAGTACCCGTTCATCCATTATTCAGTACCTTTGTTTGCGTTATATGCTGCAAAGTCCGGATATCCACTTTGCCGTTATTGTTGAGGGGGAGGCTGTCCCGCCAGAAGACGTTTGAGGGCACCATATAAGGAGGAAGTCGCTCTTTGCAATGATGTTTGACGGTTGCGGAATCTCCCGGAGCGCCTGAAAGCCATGCTACCAGTCCGGAGGCATTGTTGTCCTGATCCAGGGGCCAGGGTATGACGGCCACCCAGTCACAGCCCGCCTGCTCACGAATGACGGTCTCCACCTCTTCAAGTTCAATGCGGTAACCATTGATCTTGACCTGAAAATCGCTTCGCCCTTTAAACAGAATGCCCTGTTGAGGGCAACGGGAACCCAGGTCCCCGGTTCTGTACCACCTTTTTGACCGATATCCTTTGAACTGGGCAGAAACAAAAGCCTGTGCTGTTAATGAAGGATTTTCCCAGTACCCTTCGGTGACCTGTGAACCTCCTAGCCATATTTCACCCTCGTCGCTGAGTTGCCGGTCCTCATTCACCAGAATCATCTCCTGTCTGGGAAAAGCGAAACCAACTGGGGCATTGCCCTGTTGCGCAGAGGTGTTGGTCAGTTCCCAGGAGGCGATGGCTACCGTTGTTTCAGTGGGGCCATACAGGTTGATCACCTGGCTTTCCGGTGCCGCTTTCTGCCAGTCAAGGGCCATTGCCATGGGTAGGGCTTCACCACAGAAAAAACTGTAGCGAAGGCTGGGGAAAGCATCCGGTTGCATCTGCCGGAAGCGGCGAATGTATCCCAGCAGCGAGGGTACGGAGACCCAGCAGGTCAGGGCATGGGTCTGGATAAACCGGGCCGGGCAGAGCATGCTCGCCTCTGGCACACAGTACAGGCTGGCCCCGGAAGACCAGGAGAGGTAGAGGTCATGGACGGATAAATCAAAGGTCAGATCACTGACCTGACTGAAACGGTCCTGGGGGCTGAAGTCATAATGGCTTTGGAAATGGCCAATATAGGCCCTCAAGTTGTCATGGGTAACGGCGACGCCTTTGGGAACACCGGTGCTTCCCGAGGTAAACAGGAGGTAGGCATAAGGGCTGCAACGCTCTGGTTCCTGCCACTGGTGGCTGGATGGGAGTTCGTTTTTGCTGAAGAAGTGATGATCCTGGGTCTTGCACCACTGGGGCAGCTCTTCATGTTCCGGCATAAGGACGGTTAACCGCTGGGAAGACTTTGACAGAATGTTCCGGGCTGCCTCTTCACAGCGCTGGTCGACAATGATCACCGGGCACTGGCCGTTCTGAAGAATGTTCAGGTTGCGTTCAACAGGAAATCTTGGATTCAGCGGGACGTAACAGGCACCGGCCAGAAGGGCTCCCCACAGACTTCCATAGGCGACGGTGCTTCGATAGGCCAGGATGGCACAGTTGACGGGGGACGTGAATTCAGACTGAAGCCCGGCGGCAATGGTCTTTCCCAGGGAGAGTAACTGCTCATAATTGAGCTGTTGTCCTTCGGCCCATAGAGCGGGTTGGTCGGGAAACCGCTGAGCCGATAACAGGAACGATTGTACGACGCTCTTTTTAAATGAACTGTGGGTTTTAAGAGGCGTGGGGACTTTATAGGCCGTTTGGGGTTTGGATGAGGCGAGAGTGCTGGAAGCCTCTTTCGATACCTCTTTTGACATCGCTCTTAACATACGGTTACACCTGTATTCCTTTACTGGCATTCTCGCAGTATAAGCGATTAAGATGACGGGATACTATCCCGTACCCTTTCCCCTGGAGTTTTGAGTTTGATTGGATCTCAGCCTTTGGAACCGAAGATGGAACCAAAAACATCCAGGCCAGCTGTAAAGCAGCCAGGTTTTGCTCACGCTTTTCTGACTTTGGCGGCCATTATTCTGGTGATCAGTACCGGCCTGTTTGTTCTGGAAACCAGTCTCCACAGCCTGATTCTGGTCTCACTGCTGATTGCCTCAATCAGTGCCTGGGGGCTGGGTCATGATTTTCGGTCTATTCGTGATGCCATGAATTCCGGAATTCAGGGGGCTCTACCGGCCATCTATATTTTTATCCTTATTGGCGTATTGATCGCGGCCTTTATCGAGAGTGGAACGCTGGCCACCCTGATCTATTTTGGTATCGAATTTATCAGCCCGGCGGTTTTTCTTCCGGCGGGACTGATACTGTGCAGCCTGATGTCGGTTGCTACCGGAACCAGTTGGGGAACCGTGGGGACTATTGGTGTGGTCCTGATGGGAATTGGCAGTGCCATGGGGATCCCAGAACCCCTGGTGGCGGGCATGGTCATTTCCGGAGCCTGCTTCGGGGATAAAATGTCGCCTGTGTCCGATACCACCAACCTGGCGTCAATGGCTTCCAGGGTGGACCTTTATGACCACATCAAAAGCATGTTTTACAGTACGGGTCCGGCTTATCTGGTGGCACTGATTATTTTTTCCCTGACCGGGCTGGGCTACTCGGGTCATCAGTTGCCAGTAGAACAATTATCAGCAATGAAGACGGCCCTGTCTGAGACATTTGTAATCAATACCTTTGCTTTGTTTCCCCTGCTGGTGATGCTACTGCTCAGTATGGCCAGGGTGGCCGCGGAACCCAGTATGATGGCAGCCACTGTGGTGGCAGTGATTCTTGCGGTGTTTATGCAGGGGCAGGAGATGACCAGTGTGTTGAACAGTCTGTTCAGCGGGGGCAGTGTCAGAACAGGGCTTGAGAGCATTGACCAGTTGCTGGGCAGAGGTGGAATCACTTCTATGATGTGGACTCTGTCTCTGTCCCTGATGGCCCTGGCTCTGGGAGGCATTCTGGAGCGCTGCCAGTTTCTCCGGGTGCTGATTACCACGGTGCTCCGTCGGGTTCGTCGTACCGCCAGCCTGGTCACCAGTACCATTGTCGCCTGCTTTGCCGGTAACCTCACCATGGGGGAGGCATATATGTCCATTATTCTGGGAGGGCAGCTGTTTGGTGATGCTTATGACCGTCAGGGTGTTGACCGCAGAGTCATGTCCCGCTCCCTGGAAGAAGGCGCTACTCTGACCACTGCCTTGATTCCCTGGACGACAGCAGGCGCTTTTTTTGCTTCGACCCTCGGGGTGGCGGTTCTGGATTATGCTCCCTGGGCGCTGGTGAACTGGATCAGTCCTCTGTTTTCCATTCTGCTGGTGAGCCTTGGCTTTGGGCTTTTTGATTCAAAGGCTCACGATGAAGAGGTTCGTTCTGTGGTCTAACTTATAGGTGGTGATCATTCTTTAGCCATTAAAAATAGTTTGCGCTCCCGTTTATTATTGAGGATGACGCAAACTTCTTTTCGGATTTTGATCAAATTTTAAAAGTTGAGTCTTTAAGATCTTTCAAGGCACGTAACCGTTTTGTATGTTCGACCAGGTTCTTGTCTTTTTTGAATTGATCAAATGACGAAATGGCGGAGTTGGCCAGAGCCTGGGCAATTTCATCTCTGGAAGCGGTTTCGCTCAATTTCAGTTTATTCAGTTCCGCCTTAATGTTGTTTGAGATTGTGTTTTCTGTGTAATGAGGTGAGGTATCCCCCTGGTTTCTGATGGCATGCCTGTTGTAGGCAGCAATGATATTATTGGAGTCATCAGAAACATTCCTGGACGTTTTGGGTTTGGTCGCACTCTCAAGCAGTTTCTCAAGAGTCATCTTCTTCACATCGGCAGTGTTGTAAATGGAAGAAACTCCCAGCAACTCTTTGTCTTTTCTCTCCAGTTCTTTGTCAATGCGTGTTCTTTGGGCAGGCGCCTCTGGTTTTTTGACTTTGGGTTTTGTTACAGGGGGAGGCGTTTTTTGTACAGACGTTTTCTTGCCTGTGGCTTTGCTGGTAGTGGTGGGTGTGGCCTTTCTCGCCCTGCTTGCTGCGGTATCTTGCCCATAACCACTGGATTTAACTTGCTTGTTTGGCTTACTGGCAGTAGTAGCTTTCTTTTCTGTGGCTTCGCTGGTCGGGGTTGATGCTGACTTTTTGGATTTGCCTGTAGTGGTTTGCTGTCCATAACCGCTGGATTTAACTTGCCTGTTTGGCGTACTGGCAGTCGTGGTTTTCTTTTTGGTGCCCTGGCTGGTCGGGGTTGGTGTAGACTTTTTGGATTTGCTTGCAGTGGTTTGCTGTCCATAACCGCTGGATTTAACTTGCCTGTTTGGCGTACTGGCAGTCGTGGTTTTCTTTTTGGTGCCCTGGCGAGTCGGGGTTGATGCAGACTTTTTGGATTTGCCTGTAGTGGTTTGCTGCCCATAACCGCTGGATTTAACTTGCCTGTTTGGCGTACTGGCAGTCGTGGTTTTCTTTTCGGTGCCCAGGCTGGTCGGGGTTGATGCAGACTTTTTGGATTTGCTTGCAGTGGTTTGCTGCCCATAACCACTGGCCGGGACGTGATTAAACGGGTCTCTGGCATTGGCCTTATTCTTTTGGGGAGGCTGCCCGGATTCCATGACAGGGGGTTCTGACTCAGCCTGTACCCTGCCTCTTGTTTCCTGTTCATCAGTGCCAGCCTGTAAATCTGGATTTTGACCGTCTGTTTCTACCTGGTCTTCACCAGAGGTAGAAGGTTGCCTGCCAACCTGTTCTCCTGTTCCTTTGTTTTCAGTGGCACTGGATGCTTTCCCTGTTAGTGACGCGTCATCCGTCTGTTCACCGCTTTCCTGTTGGTCCTGGCTGTCCTGCTCCTGCTGGTCTTTGTCTTTATCCTGTGAGCCACCGCCACTGTTATCTCTGTTGCCGCTTTCCCCATCGTCTTTACCACCATCACTCTCTCTTGACTGGCTGACTCCTTCTTCATCAGCCTCACCTGCTCCAGGCTCTAATGAAGTAAGCACTTCCGTTTCATCGCTTCCTCCGGCTGATGAGGGGGATATTTCCTGGACGTCCGGCTCTGTATTGGTGGATTCCCTGTTCTCTAATGCATCTTCATCTTCAAAGTCATCCTCGTCATCATCTTTCAAACCAGGCTCTCTGACTTCAAAGTCTTCTGCCTGCATGGGGGTTCCAGCCCTTTGATCTTCAGTGATCAGTTCGTCATCGAAGTCCATAAAGTCCGGGAACTCGGTGTCTGACACAACGGATAGGTCATCTCTTGTCTCTTCCTGCTCTCTTTGAATGGGGCGCTGTTCCTCCAGGTCAACTTGCCTGTCGGCAGTGCCAGAGGCTGTCTCGTTATCAGTCTCAACCTGGGTTTGAAAAGAAGATGCAGGACCTTTTTGACCATCAGTCTTCACCCCTCCTGCGGTGCCTTCTGAACCGGGTGAAGTTTGGCCTCCCTCTTTTCTCCTGGCTTCTTTAACGGTGAAATCATGGCCTTCACCATCGGTGTGAGCCTGAAACAGTTCGGAGTCCTCTGAGAGGTTACTGCGTGTCTCCCAGTCTTCCATGTCATCAAGATCATCAAACGCTTTTCTGTCGGCTCCAGTTAGCTGCCCACCTTCGTCATTGATTCCTTCCTGGTGGTGATCGTCTCCACTTCCAATACCTGAGTCTGAGTCTTCCTGATCAACCCCTTTTGCCTCATCCAGGATGGCCTCCTGAACATCTTCACTAAACAGCTGAGAGAGCACATCATCATCGTCTTCGTCAAAGATGTCTGCATGTTGAGATGGCCTGGGTCCAGCAGGTTCTCTTGCGAACGGGCCCTTGTGGTCCTCAGGTACCTTGTTTTCGCTCCTGACCGCGTCAGGCCCTCCCATAGGTAAATCTCCAGGGTCGGGTGGAACAATGTTTTTCACCCAATCCTCAATGTGTGATTTTTTTGCTTCTGACAGGAATGAGCCGGGAGCGTGCTGAGGCGATTGGGGGCGTTCTATGTCATGATCTGATCGGGAAGAGCCGCCATAACCACTGTCGGAACGACTGAAACGCTTGTGTATCGCAGGATTGTCTGCTCGGTTTGGAGCATTTTGAATCCATGTTTTATATTTATCCACCAGTTGCTCTGGGGATTCGTGGAAGCACTCCGCGGCCCAGTCCATTCCTTTGCAGGCCAGATAATTCGCTTCTTCGAGGGTGTATCCTTTACCAGTGAGCGTATCCAGCTGGCTATCTTTGAGCTTTTCCAGCTCCGCATTAACGTTTAAAGTGACTAATAATTCCTGCTCTTTTCCTCCTTTTACTGGGGCTGCTTCCAGGGATAGTGCTGTGAACTGGCCATATTTCAGGGAAAGCTGAAGGGTTTGATAGCGTTGGCTGTTTTCTGTGCTGTTATCCAGTTTTTCTATTTTACGCTCTTGCAGGTTTTTCAGTGTTTGAGGTTTTCCCATGGTGTCACGGATCGTGATACTGGGGGTGTCATTAATGGGTATGATGACTCGTGATACTTTTTCACCAGGAAGTGCAGTCACTTTTCGATTGAGGAATGTGCCAAGGGTTTGTGCTTTGTTGCCGGTGACGCCAGACAATGAGAAAGAGGCTTTATGAGAACCGTTGTTTTGTATTGGGGTACCGTCCATGCTCATTTTATTGGATCCATCCAGTTGTCTGGTTAACGGGAAAGAGATGCTTTCAAATCAGGATTTATCGAGATTCATCGCTGTTTTTACTGAGTAATCTGCATTACTTTCAGCTTATCATCTGAAACTGTAGGTAAAAGAAAGGCGGGAGATTATTGCGATGGAGGGCACTCAGGGTTGTATGAGTGTCAATTTGCGGACATCCTTTTTGCTGAAGATATAGAGATTGTCTTCCGTGACAAAATTACCGCAGAAACCGGCTGCTGTTTTACCGGTTGAATATTCTGATGCCTCCACGGTATCTGTGCCAGGTGAAGCGTTCTGTACTGAACCACCCAACCAGGGAGCGATCTTGTTCGCACCTTCCTTAAAGCCAGTCCGTCAGCATAACGCCCAGGCTCAGGCGGTTTGCACTGTCATTGTAATCAATCAGGCTTTCTCCATACCCGTTGAAGTACTGGATGTACCCCCGGAAGCGCTGATTGATGGGGAAAGACCAGTCCAGTTGCACTGCGCCCCTGTTGTCACTGCCAAGGTTATTGCGAACCATCATTCCAAGGTTGTGTTCACCAAGGCGGTAGCCAAAATGGAGTTCACCGTAACCCAGGTATTGGTGGATGTCAGGGTTGTCATCTCCCTGTGAGTCATTCTCACGGCCGGGTTCTTTTTCCGATTCCGGAATCCTCCACCAGGGTTTCAGGCTGGCAAAGAAGGCCCCTTTTGAGAAAATAAAGTTGGCATAAAGCCGGTTCCAGCTTCGGGAAAGTTGGCCACTGCGTCCGTTGGATTGATGAGAGAGGCCCAGCAGCACGGCGTTCAGCTCAAAGCCTGAGAACTGGTACTCGGAGGGAAGGGCAAGGAAAATTTCAGGCTCATGATTGGTTTCTCTGAAGGGGGCTGAATTGTCATTGTAAGCCTGCCACCAGGAGGTATTGGTATAGGCGACATAGACATCCCCGTAACCTTCAAACAGGCCCAGTACCAGGGGTGCTTTCAGACTGAGCTGAAATTTGATTTCGGTATTTGAAAGGTTATCGCTGCTGGCATACTCAAATGGATCGTGGTTTGGACTCTTATTATATGAGAGGGGAAGCAGGTAGTTTGGGCGGTGTGGTGTGATGGAGAACCGGTTGTCCATGGTTTCCCGTTCATCCTCAATTCGCTGGTCGATGGGGTTTTCGGTAGTCTGAGAGTCGGGCTCTGCCTGGCACTGGCTGCGTATCTGCCCCAGGGTCATGGTGGCTTCGCCCTGCTGAACCAGCCTGACCAGGCATTCATCATAGATTTCTGCTGCGGCCTGGCATGAGATCAGACTCAGTACAAGAAGGGGGGAGACTGAATAGAATCGTCCTGAAGGGGTGTGCATCCTGAATATCCTGGCAGGTCTGGTTTATTGTTATAGGGCAAACCATAAAGTGAATGGGGCTGGAGCTCAAGGAGAGCGGTTGAATTCTTGTGCTGCCGGAGTCATTGGAATGGTGAGTGGATGCCATAGTGCAGCGATTTGCTCCAGGCCTTTTCATGGCAAAATCACCCGTTACTCTGAAACCATTCCGAGGCAACTGGAGCTTGATATGGGCTAATCAGTGGAGTGCTGGGCTGGTGAGGCATGAAGGTGAGTTATGACCCATTTCCCCTCTTCCTGCTGGATCAGGTGTGTGGCCCTGAGGGTTTGCTCTTCAGCGATCAGTTCTTCTCCCTGTTTCCGGAAGGTGGAAAATACCCATAAGCTGGTTGATACCATCATATGCTCATCCACCACTAAAGACTCTATCCGGTAGTGGACATCCTTGATATCGAACTGACTGAACAGCTCTTCATACCATCGCTGTAACTGTTCCTGAGTGGTGATCACTCCCCCTTCGGCATTCCAGAACTGGAGGCTTTCCCCTCTGGTGTAATGGGTGAGTATATCCTTCAGACGTTTGCTGCAGTAATTCCCTGCCATTTCAGTGAATAGCTGCTCTACTACCGCTTTTCCCGCTGAATTAAGGTCTGCCATGTAGGATCCCCCTTCAAAATCCGATGCAGTCATGGATTCTGGAGTGCTCTGCCAAGGCACTGCCGGGATGGGTGCCCTGTTCCTGTAAGCTCATTTACAGTATAGGTGAAAGAGGCGCTAATCCATTGATTTGACTGGGTTCAATGACCTTCGCGCCAGGCCATGGCGGGAAGGGAAAGTAAGAGGTGGCTGCTTCTTCTGGCAGTGGTCTATTCTGCATCAGGTTACTGATCATGATCATCATTGGACCCACCTGCTTGTAATGCTATGAATAAAAACAGCCTGTTTTATTTCCCTGTCTTTTTTTTGCTGCTGGCCAGTTCACTGTTTGCTGATGCCCGGCTCGATAAGCTGCGTAATTACATTCACCATACCTACGGAGAGGAGCTAAGTCTCAATAGGGATATGCAGGAGCAACTGGTGTGGGCCATGCATGACTCCTTAGTGACCCCGGAGATGGACACCATCAGCATTCAGGAAAACGTCAATCGGGAGGTGCCCAGAGCCCTGGCACGGCTCTATTCCCTTAAGCTGTTCCGGCAGGGAGATCAGAAAAGCTATGAGCGATTGGTAGCCCCCCAGACGGACCCAAAGCAGAAACTGGGTTATGGAAGCTTTCAACAGTTATCCCGCCTGATCTCTGCTCTTGATGACCAGGCTTACGAAGTGCTTCAGGCTGCGGCGATTCTTGAGGCTGTGACGCAGTCCCCGGAAGCCCGAAAAAGGGCTGCGCTGGTTCTTGGGGGTAGCCTGCCCGTTGACAGTGTGGCCTTTCTGAGTGAAACCGCACCTGTTGCCGCCCGTATTTTTCCCCTTGCCCGTTCTGTTGTTCGCCAGTATCCATCGGCAGTCCGTCAATTTGAAACGGTTTTTCTCCCCAACAGCCACCTGCGGCATATGATGTACAACGAAGGGTCTCTGGCTATGTACAGCACGTTGAAGGATCGATCCCTTGCCGGTGAAATCAAGCAGGGGGATCTTGATCTCTGGTATTCCCACTGGGTGGTGAATATTGCCGGTTTTCGTGGCCATATCAGTCCGAAGGGGTCTCTTTATCTCAGTCAGAATACCTATCGGGCCATGACTCTGGTCAAACAGATGCTGGACAGGATGATTCATGAGCCCAAGTTTAATCCTATGGTCCACTACCTTCAGCGGCGGGGGCAGTGGCTTCATTTGAACAGCATGACCAGCCACCCCCAGGAGTTTATGGCCCTTGCCTCTCTGGCTGCGAGCTTGCGATTGTTCTCTGCAGAAGAAGGTAAACAACTTTATGCCAGTTACAAAAGTCTTCCTGAGAGCGAACAGAAGCGCTGGGTTAATAATGCTCACCAGAACTTGCAGCTTCGAAACGTGCCTGCAGCCACCTTTGCTCCGGCGGTTTATGCCAATGCCATGGAAGTGGCCGGATTGGAAGAGTGCATTCGAAAGGTTCTCCCGGTGATGATGAACGCTTTCGATGAAGAGGCAAGGCTGAGAGAAAAGGGGCAGTTGAGCCTGAGTGTTCCGCTTTCATTTCGGGAGTTGGCGCGAAAGGCCTCGGTTGCTGATATGTTGAAGGCCTATAAGCCTCCCGGGGTTGCCATTAACCCGGATGATGGTGTAGCTATGCTGAAAAAGGACCCGGCTGGATAAAATCGGTCATTCATCTTTGTAGGCAGTGGAACTGCCCCGGGGAGGCTGGATGACTTTCAAGGAGGAGATATGTTCATACAGAAGTTTGGCGCGAATCATGAAGGCAGGGACTTTATCATAGGGGATCTCCACGGCATGCATGACCTCTTGATGAAATCCCTCAATGGCGTCAATTTTAACAGAGCCGTAGACCGTTGTTTCAGCTGTGGCGACCTGATTGATCGAGGGCCTGACTCTGAGAAGTGTTTGACCCTGATCCATGAGCAATGGTTTCACTGTGTGCGTGGAAATCATGAGGATTGCCTGATCGAAGTAGCAAGGAACCCATCTTCTGCCCTGATGGCGGACTGGCTGCTCAATGGCGGACGCTGGCACTTGAATGTATCCTGCAGCCAAATGAAGCGATATGCCGATGAGCTGGATCGACTCCCTTTCATTATTGAGATTGAGAAAACCAATGGTCAGCGGGTGGCGGTGTGCCATGCTGAATACCCATTGAGCACCTGGGATCCAGAGAGAATAGAAGCGGATGCAAGCCTGACCCATGCGGTCCAGTGGTCAAGAGCAAAAGTCCAGAACCGGGACCCATCTGTGGTTTCAGGGATTGATCATATTTTCTGTGGCCACACGATTGTGGATGAGCCTGTTACCCTGGGTAATACCCATTATATTGATACCGGGGCCTTTGATTCAGGAAGGCTGATGATCATCCCCCTCTCTGACCTGGATTGACCGGTTATTTTTGCCATTTTCCGGTGCTTCAAGCGGTGATATTGGCCGTTCTTCCTGTTTATTCGTGATAGGGTTGCTGATGGGGCAATAACCAGAAGTATTGATCTGACCCACATGACAATGTGCACTTTTCAGGAAGTTTTATGCATTCTTTAACTGATATTGATTGGGATAGCTGGAAGGCTAAAGATCCGGCGACGCTTACCTTTATCATCAAGAACCGGCAGGTACTGTTGATCCGCAAAAAACGGGGACTTGGGGCCGGGAAAATCAATGCGCCCGGAGGGCGTCTTGAGGCAGGGGAAACCCTTCTGGAATGCGCGATCCGGGAAGTTCAGGAAGAGCTGTGTATTACACCGGTTGACCCGGTGTTCTGTGGCGAAAACCGCTTCCAGTTCACCGATGGTTACTCGATTCACGTGCACACCTATATTGCCCACGATTATGAGGGAACGCCCACAGAAACGGATGAAGCGATTCCTCTGTGGTTTCCCCTTGAGGGAATCCCCTACGGGGAAATGTGGGAAGACGACAGTGTCTGGATTCCTAGAATGCTGGAGGGGCGGCTGTTTGATGGCCGTTACCTGTTTGATGGCGATAAAATGCTGGACCACGAACTCCAGCTGCTGGAGTCATAGTTAGGCCGCAACAGATAAAGAAAAATAAAAAAATGCGACAGAGGGTTGGAATCGAAAAGTACGCCCCTATATACAGAGTAACGGTGGCTCAACAGGAGCATCGTTAAACCGGCTTGTTCATTGCGAAAAGCCATCATGATTTCCATATTGCTCAACTGAGGATATGATTATGCGTACTATCGATTTTGACTTCACTCCCCTGTACCGTTCTGCCATTGGTTTTGACCGTGTTGCCCATATGCTGGAGTCCATGAACAGTCACCATGGCCAGTCAGGCAAGGCCAGCGGATACCCTCCATACAATATTGAACTGCTGGAAGACAATCAGTATCGGATCACCATGGCAGTGGCCGGATTTACCGAAGAAGAACTGGATATTGAGACACGGGAAAATGTGCTCATGGTCCAGGGTAAGAAACAACCAGACACCGCTGAGCGAAAATACCTTTATCAGGGGATTGCCGAACGTGGCTTCGAGCGCCGTTTTCAATTGGCTGACTATGTCAAAGTAACGGGCGCTTCCATGGATAATGGCCTGCTCCATATTGAGCTGGAAAGAGAAATTCCGGAAGCCATGAAGCCCAGGAAAATCAATATAGGCAATGGCAAACTTCTGGAAGTAGAATCTGCCAGTTGATTTTACGGACCTTATCCTTTGGGATAATGTGCGCAAGTCAGAAGGGTGAAGGAGAGGAATCTCTTTCACCCTTTTTGCTTCAAGACGACAGGTGTCGGTGAAGAAACGCTGATGCCCGCTGATAACTGGACAGCCAGGTCTGGTGCAGCAGGAAGGAGTGGACTTCATCCGGAATAGCCATCCCCTCCACCTCCACATTGCGTTTTCGTAGCTCATCAAACAGGCTTTGTGATTCCTCAAAGTCGACATTTCGGTCATCATCGGAGTGAATCAGCAGAACCGGGCTTTGCCACTGGTCAAGATAGGCCCAGGGAGAACTCTGCAGCGCCATTTGTGACTGATGCCTGACTTCATCCAGGCTTTCGCCATCCGAAAGGGTGAACTTTCTGGACTCCCAGACGGGCTGCCTGAGCACCCTGGGAATATGATGGCAACCCACAAAATCAACCCCTGCCCTGAACAGCTCACTGTTGCGGGCCAACCCTTGAGCGGTAAGGTAGCCGCCATAGGATTTTCCCCACAACCCGATGCTTTCTTCCTTCACATCCTGCTGGTCAGCCAGCCACTCTCTGGCGGCCAGAACATCCTGATATTCACTGGCACCTTTCCAGAAATAGGGGCCAGGCTGCCGGAAAGTCTTGCCATAGCCTGAGCTGCCCCGATAGTTAAGGGCCAGTACGACAAATCCCTGATCAGCCAGATATTGACAGAACGCGTAGGCATAGGAGAGACCGTGCCAGCTGCTGAATCCCGCAAGGCTCTGGCAGAAGGGACCCCCATGGAAAGTCAGCAGCGCGGGGTGTGGTCCTGTTCCATGGGGCTTGAAAAGCTGACCGTGGAGGGGCAACCCGTCCGGGGCATTGAAACTGACTGGGTACACATCGGAAAATTGCCGGGAAACGGAGGCATATCCTGCTTGCTGGTGATGGGTTAACTGACCTCTGGCGGGGTCGAAAAAGGCGGGCGTTAGTGGCGTTGTGGGTCCTGACAGAATGAAGCCAAAGTGCTCACCGGAAGCGGAAAGGGCAGGATTAAAGCTAATGCTTTTTTCTGGCAGCAGTGGCTGGAGGTCTTCCTGTTGTCCGTTATTGAGATTCAGGCGGGCCAGGCTGAAGCCATGGTGGTTATTTTCTGTATGGGTGAAATAAAGCCACTCATGATGAGCAATGGCGGAATAACTGTGAACCAGGAATTCTCCCCGGGTCAGTGGAGTCACTGTCTTCCTGTTGATATCAGCCTGATAGATGTGGTCAAAGCCGGTTACCTCATGGCTGAAAATCAGCTGGTGGTTGTTAAGCCATGTGACAGGGCGTCCGCCTTCCTGAATGGACAGGCCATGATCCGGAGGGCACTGCCACAATGGCTGGCTGGTCAGTAGCCCGACCGGGGCCACTCTAAGCTCGAACCGGTCAGCAAACGCAGAGAACCAGAGATCCACAAAGTCGGGCTTTATGGTGGACCCCATTGTCTAGACCACAAGATCCACTTTTTAAGTTATGTTCCGACTGTTGTTGAAGTCCTCAGCCAAAGTGTATTGCCTGAGGTGTTTTATAGTTCAGTGATTGATGTAGCCTTTCAGTATTGTAGAACTGGAAGTATTTTTCCAGCCCTTGGTACAGCTCGGCTACCGTTCTGAATTCGTTTAAATAGAGCCACTCATATTTCACAGA